>DVKU01000053.1 GCA_018715825.1 Candidatus Avacholeplasma faecigallinarum | reverse complement strand
TTAATAATTATGTTATAATATATGATGGTTTTTATAAAATGGAATTAAGAGATAAATGGTATAAAGTTAATAATTAGGAGGAGCAGATTTTTCCTGAAATATCTCAATCTGCATGTGATGTCATGACTACAGAAAAATTAGAACATAGCCGTGTAAAAGCAATATTTGATGTTACGGCTGATGAGTTTGAAAAAGCTTTAGATAAAGCATTTGAAAAATGTAATGCAAAGGTGTCTATAAAAGGTTTTAGAGCTGGCAAGGCTCCAAGAAGTGTATATGAAAAGCACTATGGTGTTGAATCTTTATATGATGAGGCTTTAAATGAGGTATTAAATACAAAAGCATCAGAAATTTATGCTGATAAAGAATTAGCTAAAGAAATTTGTGGTCCTTTTGAACCAAACTTTGAAAGCGATGCTAAATTAGAAAGAGGTAAAGATTTTAAAGTTTCTTTAACTTTTGATGTATATCCTGTTGTAAATTTACCACAATATAAAGGGTTAGAGGTTAAAGCAAAACAATTAACTGCCACTGATGAGGAAATTGACAATGAAATTAAAGCAATCCTAAAGAAGGAATCAGAAATGGTTGCTAAGGAAGAGCAAGTTATTGCTGAAGGTGATTATGCAACATTTGATTTCGTTGGTAGCGTTGATGGTGTAGAGTTCCCAGGTGGTAAGGCTGATAATTATGAGTTACAAATTGGCTCTAAGCAATTTATTCCAGGCTTTGAGGATCAAATGATTGGAATGAAGGCTGAAGAAACTAAGGATATTAAAGTTACTTTCCCTGAAAACTATGGTGAGAAATCATTAGCTGGTAAAGAGGCTGTATTTAAGGTTACTGTTCATGAAGTAAAGGTTGAAAAATTACCTGAATTAACTGATGAATATGTTGCAAATCTTAAGATTGATGGTGTCAATACTGTTGCTGAATTAAAAGAGAAGAAAAAATCTGAAATAGAAGCAAGAAAGGCCGTTAGCGAAAAGGATCGTCAAGTTGATGAATTAATCAATAAGATTTTAGATAATACTGTTGTTGATATGCCTAAGTCATTAATTGATGAAAGAGTTAATGCTATTCGTTCACAATATGAACAACAAGCTAAAATGTATAATATTCCATTCGAAACTTTCTTAGGATTAATGAATGTAACTAAAGAGGCTTTTGATGAACATGTTAATCAACAAGGCGCACGCCAAGCTTTATTTAATGTAGTAGCTACAAAAATTATAGAGGTTGAAGGCTTAGCTCCTAAAAAGGAAGAGATAGAGGCAAAGGCTAGTGAAGATGCTAAAGCTTCTGGAAAAACAAAAGAAGCAATGCTTCAACAAAATTTAAATAGATACTATAGTGATTTATCATATCAAGCATTAGTTAACTTATTATTAACAAATGCTGTTGAAAAGTAATAATTATTAATTAGAGCCAGTTTTTAACTGGCTTTATTTTTAAATTATGTGAAAATAAATTATTTTGGCAAAGGTATTGCAAAAGTGCCAAAAATGTTATATATTATATGTACTGATATCCAGAGGTATCAGAGAAAGGATGGAATTTATGGAAGAAAATACAAAAATTGTTCTACCTGCAATTGCCGTTAGAGGCATAGTCCCTATCCCAAATAATGAGTTTAGGATTGAAGTTGGCCGCGAAAACTCAGTGTTAGCTTTAGAAGCTAGTGAGAAAATGTATGGTGGAAATGTTATATTATTAATCCAGAAGGATTCCACATTGGTTGACGTTACTCCAGAGGAGATAGAACCAATTGGAGTTTTAGCCAAGATTACATTAAAGCTTAAGCTTCCTAATGGTAATTACAAAGTTAAATTTAAGGTTACAAACCGTATAAAGGTAAATGAATATACATCAACTAGCCCATATTTTGTTATAAATTATGAAAAGATTTTTTCAATATTTAATAATGATGATGTGGAAACTGCATTAATGAAAAATGTTGCTAGTGAAATTTCTAAAGGTCAAGTTGGATTATTAGGTTCACTTGAGGAGATTTCTAGATTACTACAAACTGGTACAAATGCTGATGTTTTAGCTGATGTAATTGCTTATCAGTTACGTCTTAATAGTAATTTATCTAAATATCGTTATTTAGAGGAATTGTCAGTATCTCGAAGATTAGAGATGATTTTAGAGGATATTGAGCATGAAAAGCAAATTGCTGAAATTGAAAATAAAATCAATAAGGATGTAAAAAAATCTATTGATGACTCTCAAAAGGAGTATTATTTACGTGAAAAAATGCGAGCTATCCAAAATGAATTAGGTGACAAAGCTAGACAGGAAGAGGATGTTGATAAGCTTAGAAAGGCAATTGAAAATGCTAACCTTCCTAAAAATATCTACGATAAGGCAATAGCTGAATTGCAAAAATATGCTAATACTAATAATCAAATGGCCGAGTCAGGAGTTATTCGTACTTATCTAGAATGGATTATCAATTTACCTTGGAGTAAAGCAAGCAAGGATAATGATGATTTAGCTGATGTTAGTAAAAAGCTTGATAAAAATCATTATGGATTGGAAAAGGTTAAAGATCGTATTATAGAATATCTAGCTGTTAAAATGATGACTGGACATAATCCATCTACAATTTTATGCTTTGCAGGTCCTCCAGGAGTTGGTAAAACTTCTTTGGCTAGAAGTATAAGTGATGCTTTAGGTAGAAGATTTGTTAAGCAGTCTTTAGGTGGTGTTCGTGATGAATCTGAAATAAGAGGTCATCGTAGAACATATATAGGGGCTCTACCTGGACGTATTTTAAAGGGTATGAAGGATGCTGGAACAGTTAATCCTGTTTTCCTATTAGATGAAATTGATAAAATGACAGCTGATTATCGTGGTGACCCAGCAGCAGCTATGCTAGAGGTGTTAGACCCTGAACAAAATAAATACTTCTCTGATAATTACCTTGAGGAGCCTTATGATCTATCACAGGTTATGTTTATTACAACTGCTAATGATTTATCAAATATTCCTGCTCCACTTCGTGATCGTATGGAAATAATTGAGCTTTCATCTTATACAGAAATTGAAAAGTTTAACATAGGATTCAAGCATTTACTACCAAGAGAATTAGAAGAACATGGCTTAAAGCCTGAACAATTAACTATTACAGAAGATGCAATGTATGCTATAATTCAAAATTACACAAGAGAGGCTGGAGTACGTGAATTAAATCGTATGATAGCTAGTATTTGTCGTAAAACAGTTAGAAAGATTTTGATGGATAAAGTAAAGCATATAGAAGTAACTCCTGATAATTTACATGAATTTTTAGGTAAATTAAGATTTACAAATAATAAAAATCGTGAACAAAATCAGGTTGGTATAGTTACAGGTTTAGCCTACACATCTTTCGGTGGTGACACATTAGATATTGAGGTTACAACATATCCTGGTAAGGGTGGATTAGTTCTTACAGGTAAATTAGGAGATGTAATGAAAGAATCTGCTCAAGCTGCCTTTTCATTTGTTAAGGCTCATGCAAGTGACTACAATATTCCTCAGGATGTTTTAGAAAAGAATGATATTCATATTCACGTCCCAGAAGGAGCAGTTCCAAAGGATGGACCTTCAGCCGGTGTAACCTTAACTACAGCTTTAGTTTCAGCTCTATCTAATCGTCCTGTAGATTGCCATATTGGTATGACAGGAGAAATAACCTTAAGAGGACAAGTTCTACCTATCGGTGGTTTACGTGAAAAATCAATAGCTGCTCATCGAAGTGGATTAACTAAGATATTTATTCCACGTGATAATGAAAGAGATATTGAAGATATACCTCAAGAGGTAAGAGATGTATTAGAAATCGTTCCAGTTTCTAATATTTGTGAAATTTTAAATTCTGTATTTGTTCAAAAGTAGAGCAATTTGCTCTACTTTTTTATTTGACAATTATAAGAAAAATTTATATACTAAATGAAATAGATAGATTTTATTTATTGAGGTGGTGATTAGATGCTTGATACTAGATTAAAAACTTTTTTAATTTTATTAGAAGAAAAAAATTATACTAAAGCAGCTAAAAGATTATATATATCACAACCAGCTGTTACACAGCATATAAAATCTTTAGAAAAAGACTATAATATGCAAATCTTTAAAGATGGGAAAAATTTTGAATTAACATCAGAGGGAAAATTATTAAAGGAGTATGCTGATATTGCTAATCAGCAATATGCTCAATTTGAAACAGCATTATTAAAAAAGGAAAATAAGACAGCAGCTAATATTGCAATAACTCCATCTGCTTTAACAGCCTTAAATGATGTAACTTTACAGCAAATTTTTAATACTAATCATATCTTTGTAAATTTATATGAGTATGATTATAATAAAATTGTAGAGCTTTTGGCTAATGGTAAAATGGATTTTGCTATTATTGATCATAGTTTTGATTCTCAAGAATTTGATAGTTTTTGTATTCAGCTATCTAAAGTCGTATTAGTTTGTAAAAAGGATGGAAAATATGACGGTAAAGATAGAATGACTAGAGATATGTTAGCAAACGCAACTTTAGCTTTAGGAGAATGTGGTAGTGGTTTATATAATATAGTTATGGAGTCTTTGAGTAATAAAAATATTAGATTAAAGCATAATTTGATTTTATATTCTAATAATCCTAAAATTATGCTAAGGCAAATTTTAAACTATGATGCTGTTGGTTTTATGTATGAGGATAGCTTAAAGCATTATTTAGATTACAACGTTAAAATAATGGAATTAACTAAATATAATCCTTCTCAAAACATTTATTTCATTTATAGTAGAAAAGCCTTTTTAAATAATTCTACCTTAAGCTTTATTGAAGAGTTGAAAAGTAAGGTGAAATAATGTTAGATATAATGTATGAAGATAATCATATCATAGTTTGCTACAAGGATAAGGGAATATTATCCCAAAAGGATAGCTCAAATAAATTAGATATGTTAACGATGCTAAAGGCATATATTAAGGAAAAGTATAATAAACCTGGTAATGTCTATTTAGGGTTGGTCCATAGGCTAGATATTAATACTAGTGGGGTTATGGTTTTTGCTAAGACCTCAAAGGCAGCTAGTCGTTTAAGTGAAGATATTAAAAATCATAAATTTGAAAAAAAATATTTGGCTACTATTGAAGGACATATTTATACCTTAGAATATACAAAATTAAAATGTAAATTACTAAAAAGTGAGTCTGAAAAAAAGGCCTATGTAGATTCTAATGGTCAAGAATCAATCCTATATTATAAGGCCTTGAAAAACTACCAAATCAATAATTGTGATGTTTGTGATGTAGATATTATTTTAAAAACTGGAAGATTTCATCAAATTAGGGCTTCTTTTGCCCATATTAATCATCCATTATATGGTGATGTTAAGTATGGTAGTAAAAACAAGGTTGATTCATTAAAATTTCCACTACAGGCCTATTCATTAAGTTTTTTCCATCCGATAACTAAAGAATGGCTTACTTTTGAAAAAATTGTTTAAAGCACCTATATGGGTGCTTTTTCATATAGTAAAATGGTGATAAAATGCAATTAAGCTTAGAAAAAAATTTATTATCTATCGACAATTATAAGCAAATTTTTGTATTAGATAGTGATTTAATACAGGTAAAGGATATAAAAGTAGTAGGAGAAAAATTTAAGGTATTATATCTTGATGGCTACAAAATAGTTATTCAGGGTATCTTTAAAAATATCCAACTAGGAGATATAGATGATGAATTACAAAATAATTATGAAAAAAAATGATTTTTTTAAAATCCATAACAGAATCGCTACTAAGAATTTAGAAATTATAGATGATGAGGTAACTTTTGAAGTTGAACTTGGTTCTTTAAATATTATAAAGGAAAGTGGCTATAACTATCATTTAGTTGATTCAGTTAGGATAAAATTACAAGCTATATTAAGGAAGTATTACCTGCTGATGATAGGAATACTTTTTTTATTTTCTATTTTATATATCAATTCTTATCGTGTGACCCAGGTTGTATTTAATTCAGTGACACCAATTAATGATGCGATAGAGGATAGAATTACAAGCTGTTTTAAAAAATTATTTTTTTATTCATTTTCCAATATTGACTATGACAAAATATCAGAAGAATTAAGAGTAGAATATGCTCAATATCCATACATTGAGGTATATAATAAAAATAATAAAATATATGTTGATATATATTCCTATGATGATGAATATCCTAGTAGTGATGATAACTATACTGTTGGCGATATTGTGGCTAAAAAAGATGGAGTTATATATTATTATTACACATATAGCGGACAAACTATGGTTTATAAAAATAAATATG
>DVKU01000009.1 GCA_018715825.1 Candidatus Avacholeplasma faecigallinarum | reverse complement strand
ATGGCTGTAATACCTATTTCAATATTATTATCATGACAATTTTTAATAAAATCCTTAACCATTATTCTTAAATTTGGATTGTCCAAAAGTGATTTAATGGCTTGTTCACTAAGCTTAACTCTATCAAATTGACCTTTTTTTAAAATATTAAAGGCATGTAATGAAAAATCAAAATTATCAAGCCAAACACTAATGCCATTATTTTTCAAAAGATTAATCTTATCATAAATAATATCATTAAATTCAATCGTATTTTCAGTTACCTCTAATTGGATGCAATCACTACAAACATCATACTGTTTAAAAAGCTTTAAAATATTTTCAACAAAATTATTCTTAACAAGTGATACTAAAGAAATATTAACGTAAATTAAACACTTATTTTTCAATTTTTGATATATTTTACAAGCCTCTTGAAGTACGTAATAGTCAATGTCATGAATGCAATTATGCTCCTCAAATAATGCTATAAATTCTCTAGGTCTATCCCAAATACTATTTTTAGTACCTCTTATAAAAATTTCTAGTCCTGTCATTTGCATTGTTTTTTGATTATACTGAGGCAAAGCTACTAAAGAAAATTGTTCATCTAGTGGGCGTTTTTGGATTTGTTCAATATGATAGCTAAATCCATCATCTAAATCGTTAAGATGATGCTTACGCTTATAAGAATACATTTCTTGTTCAGCCCTAATAACCATGTATGAAACTAAATCAGCCTCTTTAGCATACGAAATACCATAGGATGCCACAATTTGCTGTTCTAATAAAGCTTTCTTCATAATTTTAACTTTATCCTTAAGGCTATCATAACTTGGTTCATCACCTATTAATACAAACTCATCCCCACCAATTCGATATAAATTATAATTAGGAAAAGACGATACTAATACATTGGCAGTATTAACTATTAGTTTATCACCAGCAATATGACCTAAAGTATCATTTATACCTTTTAAATTGTCAAGGTCAAAAAATATAACTGCTTTATTGACTACCCTCACAGAATAAATTTGTTTTAAATCATTATTGTATTTATTTCTATTAAAAGCGTTTGTTAATCCATCTATATTACCTAAATTATAAAGCTCTTGATTATATTTAATCGTACGTAAAAAATAATAAAAATAGTTGAAAATGTATTTAAAAATACTTTGATTATGATTTAACACATGAGAATTTTCTAATACCATGTTAAATGTCTGATTATCTATTACCCAACGCATCATAATAATATTAGAATAGCCATTTTCAATCATATTTTTTTTCAATTTAGCAAACTTAAAATCAGTTTTAATTGGGGGAAGCTGAGGATCTAAAATAAAATAATTCCTTGTATTAATTTGCTTAGAAAAATCCTTATCATTATTAATTAATTCATTAAATTCAGAGTTATATTTAAATTCATCTATAGCATCACTATTTTGAACGCTAATAACAGGGATACTATTTTTAGGATCAAATAGAGTTACTCTTTTTGAGCCAAAAATATTTTTTATAACCTCTAATATCTTTTCAACCTGTCTTGTGACTGAATCCTTTAAGTCAAATTGAGGCATAGAGTTAATAAGAGTTTGGAATACCATAGTATTTAATTCATTATTATAAAGGTTTTGATTTAGACTATTTATATCAACCCATATATCGATACTATATTTTTTATTATTTATTTCAAAAATTCTTTTTTTACATTGATATTGACAATCATATAATCTTATAGAATAAGTCGCGTAACTATCATTAGAAACCTTATCATAATCAATTTTAAAAGGGCAATCATTACATTGTTCATTACTATTTTTAATTAACTTATAGCAATAACAATTTTCTTTAAAATTGCCAAACTTTTGCTTACCTAGTTGATTCATCCATAAAATTTCATAGGTTTGTAAATCAGTTATATAAATTATAGTATCTAAATCTTCCAAAATTTTCAAAAACTTTAAATTCATATAAAAATCCCCAATTTTTTTTAATTATATCACAATATTTTCCGTTAAGCAATTCAATTAACATAATAAGTAAATAAATGATATTTTTAAATTAATATGATGTAATAAAAATAAAAATATATGTAATAAATAAAAAAATCTTAGAATATACTTCCTAAGATTTCTTCTCAATTCGCAATTTTTTAAAAAAACTTTTTATTAAATTTTCACAATCAGAAGCTAAATAGCCACCACTTATATCAACACTATGATTAAACTTTTTATCAAAAATAGAAATAAAGCTTTTATGAGCCCCATATCTATAATCATAGGCTCCATAAATAACTTTTCTTATTCTAGATTGAATGATAGCTCCACTACACATAATACATGGCTCTAAAGTTATATACATATCACACTGTTCTAATCGCCATGTTTTTAAAGCCTTGCAGGCCTTTTTAATAGCTATTATTTCTGCATGGGCAAGACTTTGCTGAAGCGTTTCGCGCTTGTTATAGCCTCTTGCAATAATTTTATCATTAAAAACTATTACGCACCCAACGGGAACCTCATTTTTAGCAAATGCTTTTTTAGCTTGTTTTAAAGCTTCTCGCATAAAAAACTCTTCGTTATTCATGCTTTATAACCTGATGGCAGCAACGACATCTAGCCTCATATGAATCATTAGCGCCAACCAAAATTATTGGATCATCATAAAATGCAGGCTTGCCATCTATAATTCTTTGCGTTCTAGTAGCTTCCTCACCACATACACAGCAAATCGCAGTAAGCTTAGTTACACTTTCACTTACAGCCATTAATGGTCCAACCACTCCAAAAGGCTCACCTCTAAAATCAGTATCAAGACCAGCACATATTACTCTGTATCCATTATCAGCAAAATCCATAACATATTTTAATAATGATTCATCAAAAAATTGTACTTCATCAATGACTATGGCTTGAGTATCGTCCTTTAAGTGTCTTTTAATATCACTTCCATGGGAAATGCTAATGGCATTTAAAGTTTTTTTATTATGACTTACAACCTCATTTTTAGAATATCTAGTATCAATAGCAGGCTTAAAAATCATATAATTCTTTTTAGCATATTCCATTCTTTTAACACGTCTAATAAGCTCTTCTGTTTTACCTGCAAACATTGGACCAGCAATAACCTCAATCCAACCCTTTTTACTATCATAATAATTCATATTCATACCCCTTACATCATACTAATTTAATTAAATGTCTATAAAAGATTATAGCATAATTGCATTAATAATACTAATATAAATTTATAATTTAAAAAGACATTTAACCAAATGTCTTTTTAACGCTTATATGTTTCAACATAGTTTTTTAACCTTAATTGAAGTGATTTACTTAAATTTCTTTTTAATATTCTATAACTCCAATTATCAGGTGATAAGGTTGATGGTAAATTCATTCTGCTAGATTTACCCTCAAATAACAAATCCTGCATAGGAATAATACAAACATTAGCCTTACAGGCAAAGGCTAACTCAATAATAGCTTTGCAAATTGATTTTATATTGTGAGTATCAAAATTAATATTTACAAGCTTACATTCTGTTTTTAAATCATCAATAAGAGTCTTTAAGGCTATCTCATCTAGATCATTAATATATTGATATAAAGGCATATTATCATGAGTGCCTGTATAAACTACATAATTTTTTGTAAAATTAGATGGCTTATGCTCATTATTTTTATCACCATTAAAGGCAAATTCTAAAACCTTCATACCAGGATACTTAGTTTGGTGCATTAATAATCTAACGCCATCATCTATGACTCCTAAATCTTCAGCAACAATATTTAGCTTAGTCTTATCTTTAAAAAAGTCAAATTTCGGTCCATCCATCCATTGACCTTCTTTAGCATTAGGTGCACCAAATTTAATAGTATAAAATCTATCAAAGCCTCGGAAATGATCTATTCTTACAATATCATAAAGCAAAAAGGCATTCTTAATTCTTTGATTCCACCAGGAATATCCATTTTGTTTTAAATAATCCCAATCATAAACCGGATTACCCCACAGCTGCCCATCATCACTAAAGGCATCAGGTGGGCAACCTGCCACTAAAATAGGTGACTTATCTTCATTTAAAATAAACATTTCTGGATTTTTCCAAACCTCTACACTATCATAGGCAACATAAAGAGGCATATCACCCATAATTTCAATTCCTTTAGACTTAGCATAATTGTGAAGATTATTCCATTCATCAATAAATTCAAATTGTGTCCAAGTCCAAAATAAATAATCTATAAGATTATTTTTCATAATTTCTTGAACTAAAAGTGATGAATAATTTTTGTATTTATCAGCCCAATTATACCATGGCTTATAATTATGCATTTTCTTTAAGGTCATAAATATCGCAAAATCATGAGCTTTTTTACTAGCAAAATATTGAATAAAATCAGCACCTATATTATAGTTCATAAATGCTTTATATAAAATGTCAATACGGTTTTCAAACAATAGCTTATAATCAACCTTTTTTTCATCAGTATAAAACTCGACATTCTCTAAATCAGAATTATTTAAAAGGCCCTTCTTTTTTAAAATATCTAAGTCAATTAAATAGTAATTATAAGCTGATGATGATACTGATTGGTATGGTGAATCACCATAATTAGTAGGCACTAATGGTAATACCTGCCACACCTTAAGATTAGCTTCACTTAGCCAATCAACAAATGAATAAGCTTCTTTTCCAAGAGTACCAATCCCATATTTAGAGGGAAGGGAGGTAATATGTAATAGAATTCCCGCTTTTCTTTTTATATTTTCCATAATCATTCCCCATTTATATTTACAAACTTTAAAATTATTTACTATTTA
>DVKU01000008.1 GCA_018715825.1 Candidatus Avacholeplasma faecigallinarum | reverse complement strand
ATATTGAGGATGGCTTCATATATAAGGATAGTGTATATCAAAAGGAGTTGTTTTAATGTCAAGGTTTGAATTATTAGCTCCTGCAGGAGATTTAGAAAAACTAAAGGTAGCAATTTTATATGGTGCAGATGCAGTATTTATTGGTGGAGCAAAATTTTCACTTCGCTCAAGAGCCTCCAATTTTACTCTTGAGGAAATTAAAGAGGGCTGTGATTTTGCCCATAAGCATAATGCTAAAATCCATGTAACCTGTAATATTGTTATGCATAATATTGATACTTCTGGCTTAATTGAATATTTAAAGGAATTAGAAGCCTGTGGTGTTGATTGTATTATTGCTTCAAGCTTATATATTTTACAAATGGTTAAAAAGCATACTAAGATGCAAGCTCATGTATCAACTCAGGATTCAACCTCTAACGAGCTAGCTTGTAAATTTTATGAGGATTTGAATATGGATAGAGTTGTTTTAGCAAGAGAGTTATCTATTGATATGATTGAAAAAATAAAAAAATCCGTTAAAACGGATTTAGAGGTTTTTATTCATGGTGGTATGTGCGTATCTATTTCTGGTAGATGCATGCTGTCAAATAATATGACCAATCGAGATGCCAATCGAGGCGGATGTGCTCATAGCTGTCGTTGGTGCTATGATTTAATTGAAGATGGTAAGGTGCTAAATCCATCTGGCGATTATTTTGCGATGAGTAGTAAGGATTTGTGTGCTATTAGAGCTATGCCTAGATTGATGGATTTAAATATAAATTCCTTTAAGATTGAGGGTAGAATGAAATCATTACACTATATAGCTACAGTTGTAAATACATATCGTAAGCTAATAGATGAGTATGAGACAACTTCAAAAATTAAGGATTTTAAGGTTTATGAAGATATGATATTAAGGGCTGAAAACCGTTTGACCTCAACAGGCTTTTTACTTCATGAGCCTACAATTGATGAACAGCTTTATGATTTAAATTTAACTGTTCCAACTAAAGAATTTGTTGGAATAGTTAAATCGTATGATGAAGAAAATAAAATTGCCTATATAGAGCAGCGTAATTATTTTTTACCAAATTCAACCTTAGAGGTTTTTACACCTAAAGAAACATTCAAGCTTAAGATTGACGACATTTATGATTTAGATGGAAATATCTTAGATGCAGCTCGTCATCCTAAACAAATGATTAAGTTTAAATGTGATAGAAAGTTAAATCCTTACGATTTACTTAGACTCAATTAGCTTTTTAATTTCTGTGTAGGCATTTGATAATTTAGTATAATCGATATCTTCAATAAAATTAAATATATCACAAATATCTAAGTTGCAGGTAAGAAGTGTATATTGATTTTGTTCATCTGGATTGGGTGACATATTAAAATTTAAAAAATTATTTATTTTAAAGTATAGCTTACCACGATTTCCTAGCTGATAGGCCTTATAAATTAGCTCTCTTTCAAAATTATGCTTAGAGCCATAAGCGTTTTTTAAAGATTCCATAAATCCATGGGATATTGTTGTATTAAATGTCATAATAATTTTTCCTTTCGAGGTGATTTTTATATTTAGAATTAAAGTAAAGGATATTGATTGCCCTGTTAAGGTAATTATTAAAAAAACAAATAAGCATATTTATTTGCGAGTTAGAGATAACACGATAGTAATTACCTCACGTTGCAATCTAACCTTAGAATTTATTAATAATATGGTTTTAAAGCATTATGATGCTATTTATAAATCATTAACTAAAACCTCCCCCACTTTGAATGAGCTTCATTATTTTGGTAAAAAATATAGTCTTGATGTCGTTCTATCACAATCTAACAACGTAGAAGTTTTAGAAGATAGGATAGTCATTTTTACGAAAAAAAAAGAATAAAGCTATATTCAAAAAATTGTGTCTTTATTTTATGCTAAAGAACTATCAAATTTTGTAGAAAAAAATCTAGAGAATATAAAAAATATTTTTAATATTAAGTTTCCTATAACCATCGTATATAAGGATGTAAAAACATACTTTGGATCTTGCTATTTTAGACGTAAGCAAATTAATTTTGCTACAAAATTATGTAAATATGATCCAATTTATATAATGAGTGTAATTTATCATGAGATGGATCATTTTTATTACCCAAATCATAGTACTAAATTTTATGCTCTTTTAGAACAAAAATTTCCTAATTATAAAAAAATACATAAGAACTTAAAAAAAATAACCTACAATGATTTATATTAGTTATTGATTTTTCAAATAAATTTAAGTATAATAATTAAGTAATTATTTCGGAGGGATTGTCATGATTAATAAAGACGAAGTATTTGAACTAACTAGAGATGGTGAGCAAAAGCTTAAGGACGAACTTGATCGTTTAAAAACAGTTGATCGTATTCAAATTAGAGAAGCAATTAAGGAAGCTCGTGAGCAAGGTGACTTATCAGAAAATGCTGATTATTCATCTGCAAGAGAGCAACAAGCTAATATAGAAGCTCGTATTTTAGAAATTGAAAATATTTTAAAGCATGCTAAAATACTAGATGTTACTAAGGTTACAGTTAAGTATTTAGATAAAAATAAAGTTTTAACCTATGAAATTGTAGGTACCATTGAGGCTGACCCATTTGCTGGTAAAATTTCTAATGATTCTCCACTTGGTAAGGCTGTTGTAAGTCGTAATGTTAATGATATTTTCTACATTACAACTGAAAATGGTAAAGAATTAAGACTTCAATTATTAGAAAAGAATTAAAAAACTGTTGGAAAACAGTTTTTTATTTTTCATCCTTCATTAGAAAATATAGCTTAAGAAGAGCTCTTTTTTCAATTCTTGATACATAGCTGCGAGATATTTTTAACTCTTTAGCTATTTCCTTTTGGGTTTGAGCCTCCTTATTTAGGCCATATCTACGTGAAATGATATCATATTCGCGGCTGCTTAATGTTTTTAGGGCTTTATTTAGGCTTTCTTGGAGCTTTTTATTTTCATAGGATTTGTATAAATCAACATCCTTATCTTCAATCATATCTAAAAGTTCCATTTCATTTCCATCCTTGTCGCAAGCAATCGGCGATTGCAGATGTAAAATATTACGTTTATTTTTATTAGCTCTTAGTGTCATTAGAATTTCATTTTCAATACATCTTGCTGCATAGGTTGCTAATTTATTATTGGCATTGATTTTAAATGAATCGACAGCCTTCATTAGACCAATGACGCCTATAGAAAGTATATCGTCCTTATCCTCTAAAGTATTTTCATATTTTTTAGCGATGTGCGCAACAAGCCTTAAATTATGTTCGATTAATTTATTGCGGGCATTTTGGTCTTTTTTAGTGGCATAAAGGTTTAAATAGTATTCCTCCTCCTCTTTTGTTAATTTTCTAGGATAGGATTCACTTTTTATGGCTCCAATTATAGGGAGCAAGAAAAAAATCACAATTAAAACTCCTTTATTTTATGTAGGAATTTATGTATAATGTATGATGAGGTTGGTAGTATGATAAAAAAATTAATTCCCGATTATTATTTTAAATCTATATATGAGATTCCTTACGATAAACTATATGCTAAAGGAATTCGACTTATTCTTACAGATTTAGATAATACATTAATATCCTATAAGGAGCAATTACCTAATGAGAAGCTTTTTGCTTGGAAAAATAAGCTTTTAGCGATGGGCTTTGAAATAATTGTTGTCTCTAATTCCAAAAAGGATAGGGTTAACAAATTTTGTGAAGCCTTTAAAATAGATTTTGTAAAATTTGCAACTAAGCCTTTAAAAAGAGGAATTAAAAAGGCTATTAAGGATGTAAGTAAAAATAAATATAAAAATGAAGAGATAATTTTATTAGGAGATCAGCTTATGACTGATATATTTGGGGCTAAACGTATGAAGATTAATGCCTGTCTTATCGAGCCTATAGCGAAATCAACTGATCATTTTTTTACAAGAATTAATCGCCGAATTGAAAATCATTATTTGAAAAAGATAGCTAAAAAATATCCAATAAAATATCAAAATCTTTTTCATAAAGAAGGAGAATAATATGATTATTAAATGTAGTGGTTGTGGTGCTACTTTACAAAATACAAATCCTGATAAGCCAGGCTTTGTTCAAACAATAGATAGTAAAAGTAAATATTGTCGTCGATGCTATCGTATGATGCATTATAATGAATTGCCAAAAATTGTTGCTAGTAATAGTGATTATGAACGAGTTATTGATAGCGTTATAAAGCGTAATGGTTTGATGATTTTTTTAGTTGATATTTTTCAATTTAAATCAACCTTTCATCCTAAAATGATTGAAAAGCTTAGAAATAAAAACGTAATTTTAGTAGCAAACAAGTACGATATTTTTCCTAAAAGCGTCAATATCACAAATATTGTAGAATGGCTATCACGACAATGTCAAAATGTTCATTTTAAGGTTGATGCTATACACATAGTTTCATCTAAAAAGGGGTATTATATCGATGAGCTTATGCATACTATAGATATAGCCAGAAAAGAAAGAGATGTTTATTTTGTAGGCTGTGCTAACGTTGGAAAATCATCATTAATTAATGCCCTATTAAAAAGAAATACTAGTCTAAATGATGATATTATTTCTACATCAAATATTCCAGGTACTACTTTAAATGAAAT
>DVKU01000052.1 GCA_018715825.1 Candidatus Avacholeplasma faecigallinarum | reverse complement strand
ATCATCTTTTGTAGCAAGAGGAATAATCTTTGAAGAAATTCTATAGAAATGAATATTATTTTTTATATTATAATTAACTATCTTTTCCAAATTTAATAAATTAGATGTAATTACATCATCTAATTTCTTTAAATCACCACTTTTCAAATATTCACTATATGTATATGGACTAGAAGTAGTAGCTGAGATGGCCATACTAATCGATACATATCCAAGTCTAACTCTCATAGCAATCACCAACATTAATAATATTAGATAATACGCTAAAATTATGTTATTTATTTAATAATTTTTTATTAGTACACACAAAGAAATGCAAGTAAAAACCAGCTTTTTTATATTATACATCAAGACATAATAAAAACCTATAAAGTAGGTTTCTCTTTTTTTAGAGTCCCCTTTATAGGTTACATTTTAATCCATTCTTCTTTATTTTATAAATTAATCAGTTTAAGCAGTTTCTTCTTTTAATATTTTAATTAATTCTCTTTCACTAGGTACAAAGCCTTCAGTCACCTTTTTATCATTAACTATAATTGTAGGAATTACTTTTATATTATATTTATCTTTCTTTGAAATTGGTACTTGCTCAACATCAATTTTCATATCAAGTTCCTTTTCAACCTTTCGCAAATTTTTAATAATCTTCATTCCATTACTACAGTCTGATCCAATTATTTTAAGACGCATATATAGACCTCCTCTTCTTTTAATAACTTATTTTTTCTTATAAAATCACCACCTCATGTAGTTCTCTTTCAAACTACACTAATATTATATTAATAAATTGTGGTTAAATTATGAGATAAATATGTATTATTATGTAATACAAACTTTCCTTATCTATAAACTTATAATACCCAAAATGTAAAGTTGTCTACATTTTGATAATTTAATCACCAATTATTTCGGAAAGGTGCTATAATAAAAATAAGAAAGAAGGTATGATAAATGTTTAATTTAAAAGGAAGAGTAGCAGTAATTACAGGCGCTTCCAGTGGACTAGGAAAACAAATGGCTAAAGCTTTTGCAAAGCAAGGTGCTGATCTAATCATCATGGCAAGAAGACTAGAAAAATTAGAGGATTTAAAAAAAGAAATAGAACAGTTGGGGGTACACTGCTTGCCAATTAAATGCGACGTTACCAAACCTATTGAAGTCAAAAAAGCCGCTGAAACAGCTAAAAATGAATTCGGAAAAGTAGATATATTGGTAAATTGCGCTGGTTCTTCAAAAAATAATGGAGTTTTAAACATGACAGACGAAGAATGGAACTTTACCATAGATACAGACTTAAATAGTGTATTTTATGTGACTCGTGAATTTGCTAACATTATGAAAGAAAAAAATTATGGAAGAATAATTAATATAGCTTCAATGTACGGAATGGTAGGAAATATGGCATTAGATACAGTTGCCTACCACTCATCAAAAGGAGGCGTAATAAATTTCACAAGAGCAGTTGCAGCAGAACTTGCAAGGTATAATATCACTTGTAACGCAATATGTCCTGGATACTTTGACACAGAATTAACTCATGAAACATTAATTACAGAAGAATTTACAAATTATATGAAATCAACAGTACCATTAGGAAGATATGGTCACGAAGGAGAATTAAATGCTGGAGCTATCTTCCTAGCAAGCGATGAAGCAAGCTATGTCACTGGAGTTATTTTGCCAATTGATGGAGGGTATACAGCAGTATAAAATATTTAAAAATTTAAAAAAGCTACTGACAAAACACTAGTAGCTTTTTTTATTCATCTCTAAATTTCTTGACAATAAACGGCTTCAATAATTCAATTATTACAAACGATACAATATTTACAAATACAACAAATAAAAACTGTGAAATATTTATAACGGTAAGACCAAATAACTTCCCGACAGGTGTAAAAAACACAAGCAATTGAACAATTATTAATACAAAAATACCAACATTTAAATATTTATTACTAAATATACCTCTTCTATGTACTTGTTCCTTTAATGAACGACAATTATATGCGAATACAAATTCATTTATAACGACACTTAATAATGCTAACGTTTGAGCAACTGATGAACCCAAATCTAAAAAATAATAATAAACAAACAAACTTATCAATGTTTCTAATATTACAGAAATAATTAAAAAGGCGCTAAAAAATTTAGTAAAAATCCTTTTATTAAGACCATTAGGTTTTCTATTCATTATATCCTTTGATGCACTTTCAAATGCCAATGTTATTGATGGTATAGTATCCGCAACTAGATCAATATAAAGTACATGAATAGCGGAAATTATAGCATTACCTGTCAGCATACCAAATAAAATAATTGCTATTTCCGTAAAGTTACTCGACAAATTATACAAGATATTAGTAATAACATTGTCATATATTCTCCTGCCTTCCGCCACTGCTGTCACTATCGTATCGAAGCTATCATCGAGAAGTATGATATCAGATACATCCTTAGTGACATCAGTTCCACTTTTACCCATACCAATACCGACATTTGCTAGTTTTATCGCAGGAGCATCATTGACTCCATCACCTGTCATTGCAACAACTTTGCCCGTCTTTTGAAGAGCTTTAACTATTTGCAATTTATTCTCAGGACTAACCCTTGCAAATACAGAATATTTGCCAACATACTCTATTAATTTTTTTTCACTAATTCCATCTAGTTCAGTTGCATTAATACATTCGCTTTCATCTGAACATATACCAACTTCTCTAGCAATAGCAAAAGCTGTAGTTAAATTATCTCCAGTTAGCATAATAGGTCTTATATTAGCATTTAGACAAGCAGTAATGGCTTGACCAATATTTTTCCTAACTGGATCTCTCAATCCAATTAATCCTACCAATATCAAATCATTTTCTTCATCAAAATAATCATTCTCATTTTTAACTTCCCTATCAATTTTTTTATAAGCAAACGCCAACACTTTTAATGCTTCCTTTGACATAGAACTTTCAGCTTCTCGATATTCGCTTATCTTCTCTTTAGATAGTTTAACTACCTTACCATCAATAAGAATATTTGCACATTTTTTAAGTACAGACTCAAAACTACCTTTGACATATAAATATCGTTCGCCGTTAATTTCATAGGCAAAACTCATCATTTTTCTATCCGAATCAAAGGGAAGTTCGATAATCTTCTTACCACTAGCGGTATCAATATTACTATTCTTTAAATAATCTTTTAAAGCAACATCGACAGCATCACCGCTATAAAAACCATCATCATTTAAAATAGCAGTATTACAAAAATTCATAATTTCTACAAATACATGATGATTTTTAATACTATCTAATTTAATTTCACCATCGGAACCAAATATCCTAGATACTTCCATTTTATTTTTAGTTAATGTCCCTGTTTTATCAGTGCAAATAACTTCCGTCGCTCCCAGAGTTTCTATTGCTGCTAAATTTCTAACTATAGATTTCTTTTTAGCCATTTGACTAACACCAATTGATAAAGTAGCAGTAATAGCAATAGGTAGACATTCTGGCACACTTGCCACTATCATCGATATACATAACATCACTAAAGTTAATAGATCATCACCATTAATTATTCCATATATTAGAACGAATGAAATTAAAACACTTGCAACGATAGTTATAAATTTACTAATCTTTTTAACTTTCATTTGTAGTGGTGTAATAGGTTCCTCTTTTGTATCAATTACTGATGCTATTTTACCAAGTTCTGTATTCATTCCTATTGCGGTTACCAAAGCTTCAAGTTTCCCAGATACCAGCACAGTACCAGAATAAACCATATTTTTCCTTTCCGATATAGGAACATCCTCAGTAATAAGTTCTTCGTTTTTATCAACACTTAAACTCTCACCAGTTAATATTGATTCATCAACTTTACCAAAATAACTTTCAATTACTCTCGCATCGGCAGGTATTTTATCACCAGCTTCTAGAATTAAATAATCTCCAACCACTAAATTCTTAGAATCTACCTTTTTATACTTACCATCTCTTTTCACAGTAATATAATCAGATGAATATCTTTTAAGTTTACCAATAGCATCTTCAGCTTTTGCTTCCTGCAAAAAACCCATGATACAATTAACCAACGTGGTACCAAGAATAACAATTGGTTCCAAAAAATCACTTTTACTAATAATTGCATATACAAGCGATAATATTCCAACCACTAATAAAAGAATAATCATAACACTTTTAAATTGATTTAAAAATATCTGTAGTTTCGTTTTCCTATTTTTTTCTATCAAAATATTTTTTCCATTTAGTTTATGTAATTCTTTTACTTTTCTAAGATTAAGTCCATCTTTACTTGAATTCAACACTTTATAAAGTTCATCTATCGTTTTCTTATACGCTTCATCCATTTAATCACCTATAATATTTAATTATCTTCCAAATACTGCTATAAATTTATTTTATACAAAACCAATTAATTTATGCCATACCATTTTGTTGCTAGATTACAGGCCATCAAATCACCATCCATATCTCACAGTTTTTCTTTCATACCATTTCTTTAGAATTAATCTCATATTTTATCATTCAAATAGCTTTACTGAAAGCACATAATCTAATCAAAAAAATAGTATAAATTTCAATAATATCATTTCCTTTATTATATCAATATTTCTAATTCAACAGTTTAAGAATTTATCATTATAATAATTCCAGGTAGTTTGAAAAGCCGATCTATAAATATAAAATTAGGTAATTCCATTTAAGCTAATTATTCAAAACAATCATAATCCTATTTTCATAAAGCTAAAATAAAACTAGTCATTAATTCACTAAAAACACTTATCCTTATTTAAAATTACCTATTATCATTATAACATCAACGCAAAAATCATACTATCATTTTTCAAAACTTCATACTTATTTGACAAAAATCTTGTAAAAATAAATTTTTCTACAACCAAATTTAGAAAATAAAATATATTATTATTACATCAATTAATTGAGAAGATTTAATACATGAAGAGCATAGGAATTAATCTATTAAATGACAAAAAAAAGGCACTTACGTACCTTTTTCGCCTATCTTTACTTTATTAATATAATTGATCGCATTAATAGCAGCAACAGTACCATCACTGATAGCGGTTGTCAGTTGATGAATTTTTTTATTCCTCACATCGCCCGCAACAAATACACCCATCATGCTTGTTTCACAATCTTCATTTGCACAAATGTATTTATTATCACTTAACTCTACATTATCAAAACAACTCGTTTCAGGGGCTTGCCCAATAGCCATAAACACACCAGAAGCGTTAACTTTTACATCACTGTCATTTCTTCTAACTAAAACCCCTTCTAATTCAGAATCACCAAGATATTCAACAACTTCCGAATTATAAAGTATTACTACATTTTCTTTTGAACACACTTCGTCAATTAACGATTTTTCACCTCTTAATTTAGAAGAGCGGACAATTAAATAAACTTTATTACAAATAGAGCTAAGATAGATTGCATTAATCATCGCACTATTGGCTCCTCCAATAACACAAACATCTTTATTTCTATAGAAAGCTCCATCACAAACTGTACAGAAAGAAATACCATTGCCAATAAAATCTTCTTCCCGCTCTAAATGTAAAGTATTATAATGAGTCCCAGTTGCAATAATAATGGATTTAGTTTTATAAATTCCATAATCAGTAATAACTTCTTTGATTGCCCCATCATTTATTTTAGTTACTTCTTCTATATCGATGGTCCCACCAAGATTAATTACTTGCTCATATAAATTATCTGCAAATTCCGAACCACTAATACTTTTAAAACCAGGATAGTTATCAACCCTAGCGGAGGAAGCAATCTTCCCTCCGATAGTTTCTTTTTCTATAATTTTTACTTTTTTATTTTCTCTCAAAGCATATATTGCCGCTGTTAGACCAGCAGGACCAGCTCCAATAATTATAATATCATACATTACTTATTTCCCTAAATATTTTTTTATACTAGATACATTAGTATATTTTGTAACACGACCATTTTCGATAACTACTAACGTTGGAGCCTGCTTAATTTCTAATTCTTTACTTAAATCTGCATTTTTTTCAGCATCGATAACCTCATATTGTACATTCTGTTTATCTAATAAACTTTTAGCCGTTTTACAATTTGGACAACTCTTTCTAGTAAATAACATTATCCCATCCTTTAGTTCACATTTTTTATCATCACAACAATTATCGCAATTAACATCATGAGTTAAATGAGAATTATTTAAATCATAAACTTTTCTATTTTTATATTCTTCTGCTTTACCATCATTCCAATTTTTGACAGGTCTGTAATATCCAGTTATACGGCTATAAACTTCTGTCTCCTTTCCGCAAATAGGACAGGTAAATTCCTCACCATTAATATAACCATGTGTTTGACATACAGAATAAGTAGGAGACAAAGTATAATAAGGTAGCTTATAATTTTCGGCAATTTTTCTAACTAATTGAGCTGCCGATTTCCAATCTCTAAGTCTTTCACCTAGAAAAGCATGAAATACAGTACCAGAAGTATAAAGCGTTTGCAATTCATCTTGAATATCTAGAGCTTTAAAAATATCATCGGTAAAATCCACTGGCAAATGAGAACTATTAGTATAGTATGGAGTGTGATCAGGTTCACTCGCAGTAATTATATCAGGATACAATTTTTTATCATGCTTTGCAAAACGATAAGTAGTAGATTCGGCAGGAGTCGCTTCAAGATTATATAAATCACCATACTCTTCTTGATAATCGCTTAATTTCTCTCGCATAAAATTTAACACTTCTTTGGCAAACTTTTGTGTTTTTTCATTGGTTAAATCAGCTCTCAACCATTTAGCATTTAATCCAACCTCATTCATACCTATTAATCCAATAGTCGAAAAATGATTATTAAATGTCCCTAAGTACCTTTTAGTATAAGGATATAATCCCTCATCTAATAACTTGGTAATTACATTTCTTTTTACTTTTAAAGAACGTGCAGCAACATTCATTAATTTTTCTAAATTCTCATAAAAATCCTGCTCATCTTTAGCCAAATAAGCAATTCTTGGCAAGTTAATCGTTACAACGCCAATCGAACCAGTAGATTCACCACTACCAAAGAATCCTCCAGACTTTTTTCGAAGCTCTCTTAAATCAAGACGTAACCTACAGCACATGCTACGAACATCACTTGGCTCCATGTCACTATTTATATAATTTGAGAAATATGGTGTGCCATATTTAGCAGTCATTTCAAATAATAATTTGTTATTCTCTGTTTCACTCCAATCAAAGTCCTTTGTTATTGAGTAAGTAGGAATTGGATATTGAAAACCTCTGCCATTAGCATCCCCTTCTATCATTATCTCGATAAACGCCTTATTGACCATATCCATTTCTTTTTGACAATCTTTATATTTAAAGTCAACCTCTTTGCCACCAATAATAGCATTTAATTCCGCTAAATCATTAGGTACAGTCCAATCAAGTGTAATATTAGTAAAAGGCGCTTGTGTTCCCCACCTACTTGGAGTATTAACTCCATAAATAAATGACTGAATACACTGCTTAACTTCGTGATAATCCAAATTATCAATTTTAACAAATGGTGCTAAGTAAGTATCGAATGATGAGAAAGCTTGAGCACCTGCCCATTCATTTTGCATAATACCCAAAAAATTAACCATTTGATTACACAAAGTAGATAAATGTTTCGCAGGAGATGAAGTTATTTTTCCGGGAACACCACCAAGTCCCTCTTGAATAAGCTGCTTTAAACTCCACCCAGCACAATATCCTGTAAGCATTGACAAATCATGCAAATGAATAGCTCCACTACGATGCGCATTAGCAATCTCCTCATCATAAACCTCACTTAACCAATAGTTCGCAGTAATAGCACCACTATTACTCAAAATTAATCCACCAACAGAATAAGTAACAGTAGAGTTTTCTTTTACTCTCCAATCAGTAACATTAATATAACTATTGACAACATCTTTATAATCAAGTACTGTTGATTTCATATTTCTCATCTTTTCATGCAATTTACGATAAAGAATATATGATTTAGCAACATCAGCATATCCAGCAGCAATAAGTACCGCTTCAGCACTATCTTGAATATCTTCGACAGAAACAATATTATCTTTAAGTTTAGGTTCAAAATCAGCTGTAACCTTCAAAGCCAAAAAATCAATAACATTATCATCATACTTTCTATCTACTGAATCAAATGCTTTTTTTATAGCTTCACTTATTTTTTTAATATCAAATCCTACTATCTTTCCTTCTCTTTTTCTAACTTTATACATATCTATCATCCTCCTTATTCTTACGATAAAGTTCGAATTTCCATCTTCGGAAAACTTTCTTTCAAATAATCTTTTATCATTAGTAAATCATCACGGCTAAATCCATGTAAACTATGATTAATAACATCAGTACTGTCTTCAAAGTTCTGCAAATAATATTTAGCATCGCTACCTACTAATTCACATATATTTCTAATATCCTCCAAACTATGTAGTTCCTTTGCTATCGTTGTTCTAAATTCATAGTCTATACTACTAGCTTTTAATATTTCGACACTTTCCTCGATATTTTTTAAATTAACTTTTCTCCCTGCCGTTGTATCATACTTACTATAAATATTTTTAATATCCATAGCCACATAATCAATTAATTTAGCATCAATTAACTCTTTGAGCATTTTAGGATTACAACCATTGGTATCAACTTTCACTAACAAACCTAGTTTTTTTATTTTCATTATAAAATTTTTGATATCTTTTTGGATCAATGGCTCACCCCCTGTTATAACAACACCGTCTAATACATTTTTTCTTAAATCAAGATAATTAAACACTTCATCCTCCGTAATGTCACCTTCTCCAGTAATAGGTATTAAACTCGAATTTTGACAAAACGGACAATGAAAATTACACCCTTTAGTAAATATAGTACAAGCAACTTTCCCTGGGTAATCAAGTAAAGTCACCTTTTGAATTCCCGCTATAACCATCATTTAACTCCTAACCTCACAATTTTTATTTCCTTTTTATTAGCTTTTTCCAACGTCTCTAATATCTTACCTTTATTTCTACTAGTTATTATAACTAGATTAAATTGACAAATATTCTGATACTTCACCGCATATTTATATTTTAAATTATCATCTAACTTATTAATAAAATCACTTATACCACTGTAACATTCTTTCTTAAGTATATCCAAATTACCATACATTGTCTTATCTAGGGCTAACAACTTCCTATTAACTAAATTGCTACTTTCCTCACTTAACAAGAAATTTAATTTTAGATCATTAGTAAATTTTTGAACATGTTCTTGCATAAACTCAACTATTTCCAAACCCAAATCCAATACTTTTATAATATTGTTACTACCTTTAAGCATTGCCGCACATGCCTCCAATAATCCAGAAAACTTAATATTTAATATGCCATTCCTAAATACTTTACGTACCCTTTTATTATCTTCTAGTTTTTTAGCATCATATAACATATTATTATCCAATATATATCTATAATTTTCTTTATATAAACTTGCCTGAAGTTCATATCTTTGAATCAAGGCATTCTTACTCAATTCTAAAACATCTTCTAACTCATTATAAAAGTCACTAATATTTTCTAAATTATATTTCAGCCCCAGTCTAGCCAAATTTATTGTCACGGATGAAAGCTTTATCTTGCCACGTGATGTTTGCAACTCACCATTAACATTTTTATATATCATCAGTTCATCACTAAATGTATCAATTGTATCATCAAAACTATTATTGTTTAAAAAGATTATTATAATATCATTCCGATTATATATCTCATTAACTAAATAATTAAACTCACGATTAACTTTACATATAGTTGTAATATTTTTATTATCTATTGCATTTAGTACTTGAAAATAAATATTTTTAAATAAGACAGCCTCATTGCTGTAATCACTACTGAAACTAATATTTACCTTACTAGAGGCAATTTTATATACTTTATTATTTATATGTTCCAATAACTTTTTAATATTTTTTTCCAATTGAATTTTAATAAAATTATTAGTAAAATCAAGCGCTTTCATAAATATAGATTTACTATAATCATTTAGTAAAAGATGCTCATAACTATCTAGACTTACTTCCGTTGTTTTTTCCTTTCTTATTATTTCGTCCAAAGCAGAAAAATCGGCAAATTCTAGAAGTCCAACAACTTTAAAAAACATTTTTATATTATCTGCTAATTTATTTTTAAATTCTTTTATTATCATGTTCTTGTATAGCACATCCAAATCCATTATTGTCTGCTCCATATACTGCTCTTCTTTAAAATGCTCAATTATATTAATAATTTCCAAAGTAAAATCCGTAATATCTTGCGCCTCTATAAAACTTAAATCAATTATAGAAGAAGCTGTAGTCTTTAAAGCATAAGATTTTATATCCTCGATATAAATACGTCCCTCTTCATGAGCTCTATTATATTTTGACTCAATCAAATATGCCCTAGCAAACTCTTGAGATATTGTTTTACCAAAATTAAGCATCAAATCAATTGGCTTATCACCTTGGTAATTTTTAGCATTTAAGCCAATCTTTTCAACAGCCTTGACAAACTTATGTTGCTCTTTTACCGAAAAAACTTCCCTAGAGGCAGCCCTTTGAAGACGATATTCGTTAAACCTTTGATACACTTCATAATAACCACATTTTTTGAGATTATTTTCTATCGCATCCTGAATATCTTCGACATTAATAGTCTTTCTATTCTGATAAACAGATACTATATAATCCAATACCAAGTTATACACTCTATTAGCTTTCTTTTCATTATTACTATCCTCATCATAGCTATCAAAGGCTTGTTTTATTGCTATAGCAATTTTAACACCATTAAAATTTACCCTTTGCCCGCTTCTTTTAACAACTATCAAATTTTCCAATACTTCATTTTCTTGCATCTTCCCTATCCTCAAAACAATTATAACAAAAAAACAAAATAATGCAATGTTTTTTTTCTATTTTTTTTATTTTTTTTATTTAAGTTTAATTTATATTAATCATTTTTTCTTTAAAAAAAACATTCCAAACACATTGACACTCTCTAGCTAGTATATGTCAAATAATAAAGCTTTGCATTTAAAAAATAATCCATATCTAATTAAATAAAAATGACTCCTTTAGGGCAACTAAAAAAAACATCATCTAAAATCATGCATTATACTTTATTACATATCAGCAAATTAATTAATGACATACAGAATATGAAAAACGCATGGTAAAACGTTTTTATAACATATTATTTTCTATACATTTATTAAAACTTATGCTATAATATTATCCACATGGGAGGAATAATGGAAAAATTAGATGAAATAAGAAAAACTTTAGAATTTTATGTTAGATCAAATGAATTAAAAAATAAAATTATTGATAAACCAAATAACTATAGTATAGCTGATCATTTATTTGGTAGTATGATATTAGCAACTGCTATTGACTCTGAATTTAAAGAAACAAATAATTTATCAAAAGTATATAGGATGTTGTTTCTTTCCGAATTTAGTAATTTGTATCCTGATTATGATTTTGATAATTTAAAATTGGGAAAACAATATAGTAATGAAGCAGCAGAAGCAAGAAAAATAAATACAAATGATGGTAAATTGGTATTTAGGTATAAAATGCTTATGGCAATCGCATAAAAATTTTTATTAAAAATATGAGATAATACTCTTTATTTTATTCAATTTATCATGTATTCTTATAATATATGAGGGTGTGTGATAATATGAAATCTTTATTTAATCATTTTGAAGTTTTAGAAGATCCTAGAGATGTTAGAGGAAAAAGGCATGAACTAATTAATATATTGATAATGACAATTTATGGTATTTTATGCGGATATACTGATTTTACTAATCTTGCTGACTTTTTAAAAGTTCATGAAGAT
>DVKU01000051.1 GCA_018715825.1 Candidatus Avacholeplasma faecigallinarum | reverse complement strand
ATTAAATGAAGTAATAGGTGATGCATCCTCAAAAACCTCTTTTAATCCTTGTTCAACAAACCAATCAAAAGATTTAGTTTGAATTTCAATTAATCCTGGTAAATCAACTTCAGTACGAATTTTAGAATAATTACGTCTTACAGATTTTTTACCATAATTAACGTTCTTGTAATTCATAAAGACACCATTTTGTATAAATCTATACAATCCCTTTCGTATTATTTAAACTGTCTAACGACTCTATAGCAAAGGCTAAAAGGCTGTTTAATACCTCTTTATGGGATACCCACGATTATGGAAACTACAAAAAAATTTGTAGATTGTTGCTTAACATAAATAATAAAAATGGTTAAAAAGCCACTTTACGCATTTTATTATTATAAATCAAATTTTCAAATAATTCAATATGATTTTAAAAAATGTTATATTTTTTTTAATAGGCACAATACTATTAAAAAGAAAGGAAAGAACAAAATGAAAAAACTATATTATAATTGTAACATCATTACAATGACAAATAAAAATGCAGATGCGCTGATAGTTGAAGACGATAAAATTATTGATTTAGGATCTTATGACAATCTAAAAAACAAAATAAATGATGCTGATAAAATAAATTTAAATGGTAAAACACTTATGCCAGGCTTTATAGATTGTCATAGTCACTTAAGCTCTGTAGCATTATCCTTATTACAATTAAATTTAGAAAACGCAAGATCATTTATAGATATTATCAATAGCATTAAATCTTATATAAAAACAGAAAATCTCCAAGAATCAGATTGGATACAATGTATTGGATATGACCATAATTTACTTAAGGAAAAAAGACATCCAACAAGACAATTATTAGATGAACATTTTAAAAATTATCCCATAGTTATACAGCATGTTACAGGCCATTTTGGAGTTATGAACACCAAAGCCTTGCAAATACTAAATAAAGATGATCAATTTTTAGAGGGCATTTTATATGAAAAAGACTTTCTAGATTTAATAAGACTAGTTCCACTTCCCAATATTGAAAAAATTCATGATGCCTTTAAAAAAGCCCAAAAAATATATGCCTCATATGGTATAACAACTGCTCAAGAAGGCCTAATGGTCAAAGAAATACTTCCCCTTTATAAATCTCTAATTCAAAATAAAATTCTCTATTTAGATGTTGTTGGCTATGTTGACATAAAGGATAAAGATATTATTTTTTCTAATATGAAAGATTGTGATGAAAAATACTTCAACCATTTTAAATTAAAAGGCTATAAAATTATTTTAGATGGTTCTCCTCAAGCTAAAACGGCATGGATGCGTAAACCATATTTAAATGAGAATAATTATGGAATTCATAATTACTCGCATGAGGACGTAAAATCATTTATAAATGAAGCTATAAAAAATAATAAACAGCTTTTAACCCATGCCAATGGTGATAAGGCTATAGATCAATTCCTTTCTGGTTTAGAGGAATTTATTCCAGCAGATGTTAAAAAAATACATCCGGTTTGTATTCATGCCCAGTTCTTACAAGAAGATCAAATACCTATAATGAAAAAATATAATGTTATACCATCATTTTTTATTGATCATGTTTATTATTATGCAGATATTCATATTAAAAATCTTGGATTTGAACGAGCAACTCAAATTAGTCCCGCAAGAAGCTGTATAAATAACAATTTAATATTTACATTTCATCAGGATAGTCCAGTTGTAAAGCCCGATATGCTTCATAGTATTTGGTGTAGTGTCAATAGATTAACTAAAGATAATGTATCTCTAGACCAAAAAATAACACCATATAATGCTTTAAAGGCCATTACAATAAATGCTAGTTACCAATATCAAGAACCTCTTAAAGGTTCTATTAAAATAGGAAATATTGCTGATTTTATAATACTTGATAATAATCCTTTAACAGTTAATCCCCAAAATATTAAGGATATAAAAATATTAGCTACCTTTAAAAATGGTAAATGCATATATAGCATTAATTAAACTATAATAAATTATAATGTATAAAATAAAAAAGGCTTTACAGCCTTTAACAATTCATATGGAGCCACAGAACGGAATCGAACCGTCATCATATGCATGGCAAGCATAGGTACTAACCGTTGTACTACTGCGGCATTTTTTTTGCGCATTATTATTATAGCAAATAAAAAAAATAATGCAACACTTTTTTTTATTTTTGTATATTTTTTTATTTTAAGAAAATATTATATATGGAAAGGAGACAAAATAATATGGAATTAAAAGGTTCAAAAACAGAAAAAAATTTATATACTGCTTTTACTGGTGAAGTACAAGCTCATGCTAAATATTTATTTTATAGCGATCAAGCTAAAAAAGAAGGCTATGAACAAATATCTGAAATATTTAAATACACTGCCTTAAACGAATTAGAGCATGCAAAAATTTGGTTTAAATCATTAGGCTTTTTAACAGATACTAAAGCTAATTTAATAGATGCCAAAAATGGAGAAAATTTCGAATGGAGCAAAATGTATAAGGAATTTGCGCAAACTGCTGAAGAGGAAGGCTTTATCCAACTAGCTAGACTTTTTAAAGGAGTAGCAGAAATTGAGGCATCTCATGAATTGAGATATCAAGCCTTATTAAACAATATTGAAAATAACGAGGTTTTCAAAAAACCAGATGAAGTCTTATGGCAATGTCGCAATTGTGGCCATATTTATAAAGGAACTGACGCTCCAAAGATTTGTCCAATTTGTCAACACCCAGAAGCCTATTATCAAATATATCCACAAAATTATTAAAAAAAATCCCCTAAGATATAGTGACTATCAAACCTATAATTAATAGCTTATAAAAGTCACTATTGGGGATTTTTTTTATTTAATAGCTACAAATTATACCTTTAGTTAAAGCATAAAATGAGCATAAACCTCTTGTTGGTCTAATTCTTACCTCTTTAAAAGGGCAACGAGCTAATAGCTTTTCCTTTATTTTTAAAGCATCATCCTCGGCAAAGGTATGAGATATAATACAAACTCTATTATTAAAATCTATATTAGAATTGGCAATCTCATCAATCATAGCATCTAAAGCAGCCCAACGAGTTCTAACTGTTTTATGCATTTTTATATCACCATCTGAGGCGATGCATAATGGCCTAATCTTAATTAGCTTGGCAAACAAAGCTGAAAATTTACTCATTCTACCATTTTTAACAAGATTATCAAAAGACTCTAAAACAAAGAACAAGTTTAAATTATCTCTAAACTTTAAAATCTTACTACAGATTTCATCATAAGAGTTTCCTTCTTTTATAAGTCTAACCAACTCATCAACTATTAATTCCATCATGCCAGCTGTACCCTTAGAGTCTATGACAAAAACATTTTTATCCTCACAAATATTTTTAGCTAAATTAGCACTATTATTTGAACCAGATAATTTTGAAGATATAGTAATACAAAAATTATAATCAGCAGTAATACTTTTTACATAATCTCCGGGAGATGGACATGATGATGTTGATTTACCATTAAAATTTTTCATTGTTTCAAGCATCAAAGGAATATCGATATTCTCATCGTCAACAAATTCATTTTTATCAACATGAATTGTAAGAGGTACAACCTCAAAATCAATAGCTTCATCTTTAAGATAATCATTTGTTAAATCACTTGAACTATCCACTATTATTTTATATTTCATCAACTATGTCCTCCTTTTACCTATATATAGTTTATGCCCTTGGCTAATTTAATTATACCATACTTTAGCTAATTTTAAAATTATATAGCCCAAACGCCATCTTTAAAAATCTGAACAATCTTACCATCATATGTTTCAGCCACTATTGATAAATCGCTTGAGCCTATCATAAAGTCAACATGAATCATAGATTTATTCAAATCAATAGCTTCTATTTGCTCTTTAGTTTTATTAGCATATCCTCTTATACACTCTTCAAAAGCACGACCTAAAGCTAAATGACAACAAGCATTTTCATCATATAAGGTATTATAAAATAACGTATTAGTTTGATTAATAGGTGAATCATAAGGAACTAAAGCTACCTCACCTAACATTTTAGCTCCATCATCAGTAGAGACAAGCTTTTCTAATACATCCTTATATGTAGGATTTTGACAAATTACTTCAACTACTTGACCATTTTCAAATCTAAAACCAAAATTATCAACTAATACACCTCTAACTGATAAAGGCTTTGTTGAATAAACTACACCATTACAAGAATCCTTAATTGGTGATGTAAAGCATTCCTCAGTTGGAATATTAGGATTATAAAAGACCTTATTTAGTGTATAATCCCCACCAGCATGAAATTCAATGTCCTTTGGTAGCATTATACTAAAATCAGTACCATTAGATGATTTATAAGTAAGCTTTTTTATTTGTAAATTATTTAAATAAGCTTTTTTGCTATCTAGATTAGCATTATGCTCCTTCCAATTTAAAATTGGATTACCTTCATAAGCCCTACTAACCTTTAAAATCAATTCCCATAATAATTCAATAGCCTTCTTTTTAGAGGCATTAGGAAATACCTTACAAGCCCATTTCTCACTAGGTATTCCTGCTATAGTCCATTGATATTTATTATCCATTCTATCTTGATATTTAATAATAGTTGGACCTGTATTCTTTTGAACAGCCAAAAGCTTGCCTTGATCAATTAAAGCTAAGCCATCTGGGTCTTCAGATGTAATGTGTATCATTGCTGGTAATACATTCACTCTATGCTCTAGTTTTTCCTTCTTCCAATTAGGGATTTCACTAAGCTTTTCAACTGTTGCATATTTATAATTTAACAATGTTAAATCTTGCATATTCCAATTAACCTCAACTAGGCTTGCTCCAGCTTTATAAGCCTCTTCAACTACATATTTAACAAAATAGCTATCATCTACACTAGCAGAAATAACAACCTCTTGCTTTTTTTGAACATTTGCTCCTACTCTTACTATTAGTTTAGCATATGCTTTTAACAAACTTTTCTTCATATTAACCTCTACTTTCTATTTTTCATATATTCTTCAATATCTTCAACTGTTTTAATGATTTGTGGGCTTAACCATTCAGCTCCATCTTCAGTAATTAATACATCATCCTCAATACGAATACCAATTCCTTCACTTGCTATATATAAGCCCGGTTCATTAGATATAACACTTCCAGCCTTTAATGGGGTGTATTCGCATAAATCATGGCAATCAAGACCAATATGATGAGAAACACCATGATAATAATATTTACTTACTTCACTACTATCTTTAATTAAGCCAATTCTCTTTAATTCCTGGGCATAAAAATCAATTAAAATATTATTTAATTCTCTTGTGGTAATACCTACTCTAGCATGGTTAAAGACTACCTCTTGGCCTTGTAAGACGATATTATAAATTTCCTTTTGACGAGGACTAAATTTACCATTAACAGGGAATGTCCTAGAAATATCAGCGCAATACATTCCTGATTTAGCTCCCAAATCAAATAATATTAAATCGCCATCTTTAGCTATACTATTATTTTGACTATAATGTAAACAACATGCATTTTGTCCACTTGCAGCTATTGTTTTAAAGGCATAGCCTGTCGCACCAAAATATTTAATAGCTTGATCAAAATATGATTCAATTTGGTATTCATATGATTCCTTTAAATTATTTAAAATGGCCTTTATTCCTTGATTTGTAATGGCAATAGCCTTACGCATTTCTTCTATTTCCATTACATCTTTTATAGTTCTAGCTTTAGTAAATAAAGGTCTAGCATTTTTAATATTTATAAATGGAAATCTTTGTTTAATCTTATTTACAAAAATTTCATCCTCTGTTAAAGCATTATTTAGGGAATTAGCTTTTAAATCAACATATAAATTATTAACAATTTGAAGCATTTGAATTAAGGTAGCCTCAAATGTATCAAGGTATCTAACGTTATTTATTCCTGATATTTGGCTAACCTCCTCCTTTGATAGTGGAGCTCCAACCCATTTAGCCTTAAATTCATCATAAGGATTTATAAATATCATTGCACTTTCATGACCATTTATTTTTGACAATAAAACAATGTTTTCATATTCTAAAACACCACATACATAATAGTAATTTCTATCAACATCATAAGGCGTTTTATCCTCATCGCCACCTATTGAAAAAATTACCATTATAGAATTATCTTCCATAGAATCTAAAATAGTCTTTCTATGATTTTCAAAAACTATACTATCCATAATTAAACCTCCTGTAAGCTTAAATGACACCTTATTTTACTATTATTTGTAATCTTTTGCAATATTATAAAAAAAGCTCACATTGCTTAAAGCATTAAGTGAGTCTCTTAATAGTTAATTTTTTTATTATTGGTTCTATCTAAAATATAATCAGTGCTAACTTTATAAAAATCAGCAAGCTTAATTAATATTTCATTAGGAATGTCATATTTACCAGTTTCATAATCACTATAGGTTTGTTGGCTACAACCTATTAAATCTGCAACGGCTTTTTGAGTAAGCTCTTTATTTAGCCTAAGCTGCTTAATTCTTTTAAAATACATTGTTCATCACCAAATAAATTTTATCCATTAAACCGTATAATCTAGTATTTTACGGGATAATCTTGTTTTTTACGCTATTTTCTTGTAAAATATATTATAATATGCTTAAGAGGACATAGCTTTATGGAAAACAATAAAAACTACGTTATAATACACCTAATAAACAACCAAATATTAATAAATGTTGATGTAACTGGGCTATTTTCATTACCATTTTTTAAGGATATAAAAAAAATGAAAAAAGAATTAAATTTAGCCTCAGAAGATTATATTCAAGGAAATATCATTAAAGATAAATGGTATTCTACCCTAATAAAAGAACACTATGATTTTTATAACAAATTTAGTATGTCCAATTTTTACAGCAATTATTTAATTATAACTAAGCCAATGATTAATTTAGAAAATGCTCAATATATTTCATTAGATAAATTATCAGAATTAAATTTAAATATAGAAATTTATCCTATTTTAATTGGTCTTATAACAAAACAAATTATGATTGAAAACAATGTCAAAGAAATCTATAAAAATACCTTATTATATGAAAAAAACAAAGAATTAAATTTAGATGCTTGGCTCAATGGCATAAATACTGGAGTTACTTTAAATTCTTATGCCATAGCAAATAAAGTAGCCCAGATTTATAAAGACAATTCTAAGCTTACGCTAAGATATAAAAATATTTTAAATACTAATATCTTAGCTAAAGCTAATACTATAATTTTAAATTTTAATAGTATAATTAGCTACTGGTCTAATAAATTTATAACTGATAAAAAAATTTATTTAAACCAAGCCTTAAAATACAAATATCTAAAAGATGAAGATGTTTTATATTTAAGCCAAAACAAAAATGATTATCTAGATATCATAAATTATTTTATTAGAACTAAAGATACTCATCAATACAGTAATTATTTAAATTATATAATATCATTAAGTGAAACAAAATATAAAAAAGAAATTGATAGCTTATTAAAATTAAATCTAGTAACAAATCCTTTGGATAATAGACAACTTATCACAAAATTTTATTTTGGCTGTTATTTAATTTTAACTAATCAGTTCTCTGAGGCAGTAGATGTCTTAGTTAGTTGTTATATGTATTATAAACAACATGATAAAGATGAGCCTAAAAAAGCTTTAGCTATAAGCTATAAGCTTTTAATATGCTACATTTTAACATTTATAATAAATTTTAAATTAAGTGAATTTTTATATGGCCGAGCATTACGACATCAAATAAAAAAGGATTTATCAGAAATTCCTACAATAGAATTTGTCCCAAATTTATATTTGAAGCTTACCTTAGATAAAATTGAAGAAATTAAAAGTTACAAATTAAATTCAATGACC
>DVKU01000050.1 GCA_018715825.1 Candidatus Avacholeplasma faecigallinarum | reverse complement strand
TAATATATCATTATAGGTTACAAATACAAATAACAACATTAAAAGAATAAAGAAAACATTGTTAATAATATTTTCCACCTTTTTACTAGGCTTCTGCTTTGTAATTAACTCATAACCTAAAAAGACAATTCTACCACCATCTAAGGCTGGAATTGGTAGAAGATTCATAACGCCTATATTAACCGATAATAAAGCTATGAATGAAAGTAGGGCTAAGAAGCCTGCACCAATATAGCTTTCTACAAGTGAGAAAATACCTACAAAGCTTGATAAATCAGATACACCAACCTGTCTTACATCACTTGGAGCAATTAATAATTTCAATGTCCTAAAAATTAATGTAAAATCATTCCAAAAGCTATTTCCAGCTTGTTTAATTGACCCAAACAAGTCAAAATGAGTTTCAGGAGAAATACCTATCATTTGTTGGATTTTTTCGATGCGTTGATTCTCTAAAACTTCATTAGTATAGGATTCTATAACAACATTTTCATTAATACAATCCTCTATTGTTACAATGCCTTTTTTAGCATTTGAATAATATTCAAAATAAACGTTACATAGATTAGTATCCTTAAACAAAGATATAACCTGACCCCACGAATCGCTTGTTAATGTTATTTCAGTACTATCAATAACCGTATCATTTTCAATTTTGTCAATACGCATTTTGGTAAGAATATCACCTGATGCTAACGGGTAGCTTCCTTTATATTTATCATCCTTATAGCGAATAGCTATGTTTCCAACTCTTAAACCATCTACTTCTAATGGCTCTTTAGAGGCTTGAATATTTGATAATCCGATAGAGGCAATATATGTTGTAGCCTCCATTTCAAATTCCTCTACTTTTCCATCTCTTAAAACTGTAATGCTAAAGGTTGTTTGGTTATCATTATAAATTTCATCTAAAGCATTAGAAAATTCCATCCACGTATTAACATCTTTATCATTAACTTTTGTTATGACATCATCTTCTTGTAGCACATCATAAGCAGGTAACCCATCACTAACTGATCCAATAACTTGAGATTCATAATTTGGCACTCCAGTAGCTAAAGATATTATAAGATAGATTATTAACGCTAAAATTAAATTCATTAATGGTCCAGCAAAAATTGTTATAAACCTTTGCCATAGTGTTTTTGACTCAAAGCTTCTATCATAAGGAGTTATTTGCATTCTTTTATCATGCTCAAATATGTAAAATGCATCTCTTTTAACAGGATAATAATGTTCATCATTATCATCCTTTATAGTAAGAAATAAAGTGTTATTATCCTGTCCATATAAATCTACATCTACAATTTCGCCTCTAATTTGGCAATCTCTATTTTCATCTAGAATAATTTCGCTGACCTTACCATCCTCTAGATTAATACCAATTTTTTCACCGCTTTTTACCAATTCTGAAGCAATTTCTTCTCCAGCCATTGATACAAATCCACCTATAGGAATGGCACGTATACATATAGTAGTTTCTCCCCACTGCTTTTTATATAAAACCGGACCCATTCCAATAGAAAATTCATGACATAAAATTCCTGCTTTTTTAGCAAAGAAAAAATGTCCTCCCTCATGTACTAAAATTATAACACCTATAATTAGAACAAATGCAATTATTGAAACTATAACTAAAGGTACTCCACTTAAAGCTAAAATCATTTTATACCTCCATAGTCTAATAAGATCTTGTTTACTATCATATTACTTACTTGTAATATATTATCTAAACAATATTGATACTTCTCATAATTAGGATTTGTAAGTTCCTGATATATAATCTCTTCAATTTTTAAAAAGGAAATTTTATCATGTAAAAACAAATATACAGCAGCCTCATTTGCAGCATTTAAAACTGCTAAATATATTCCACCCTTTTCTAAAGCCATATAGGCATACTTTAAACAAGGATACCTATCAAAAGATAATTCTTTAAAATTAAGATTTAAATTTAATAAATCTAAATAATTACTTGCTTTAAGATTATGAGACGGATAATATAAAGCAAAGCTTATAGGAGTATGCATATCTGCAGTCCCTATTTCGGCCTTAATTGTACCATCTTTAAATTCTACCATGGAATGAACAATACTTTGAGGATGTAATATAGTATCAATATGCTTATAATCGATATCAAATAAATAATAAGCCTCGATTACCTCAAAACCCTTATTCATCATCGTTGCACTATCGATAGTAATTTTACTACCCATGTGCCAATTTGGATGCTTAAGAGCATCCTCTTTGGTAACATTTAATAATTCACTACGTGACTTATCTCTAAACGAACCTCCACTGGCTGTAATTATTAATCTTTTTACCTCTTTTTTATCTTCTCCTGATAAGCATTGTAAAATGGCAGAATGCTCTGAATCAATAGGAATTAAACTAACATTATATTCCTTAACCAAAGATTTTATGATATCACCAGCTACGACTAAGGTTTCTTTATTAGCTAAGCAAATAGTCTTATGGCATTTAATAGCCTCTACTGTTGGCATCAAACCTGAAATACCAACTAAAGCATTCACTAAATATTCATTATCATATTTATGATATCTTGATATCTCAATTAAACCACAATCACCATATACTATCTTAGCATCATAGCTTATCTTAAATATATGCTCTTTTTTCCTAAAGCATACAATTTCTGGTTTAAATTCCTCAATATATTTTTTAGCAATTTCTAAATTTGACCCTACAGACATACCTACTACTTTAAAATCTTGGGGATTATCTCTTACAATATCTAATGTTTGACTTCCTATAGAGCCACAGGCACCTAATATGTATAAATATCTCATATAGCCCCCAATAAAATAGGGAAAACTATAGTTCCTACCTGTAAAAATACTAAGAAAATTGTTGATGTAAATAAGGCTGAATCAAAGCGATCTAGCACTCCACCATGACCTGGAAAAATATTTGAAAAATCTTTAATTCCATATGTTCTTTTCATTTTAGAGGCTACTAAGTCACCAATTTGTGAACATATTGACATACACAATGTTAATAAAATCATAAAAATTACCAAGCCAGCCTTTGAAAAAAATTCATACTCAAAAACTCCAGCAAAGAAATTTAAATTATTACCATCATGAAAGGCAGGAGCCATATATGGATAAAAGAATAAAAATAAAAAGCCAATAACTAATGCTACAGCAGTTCCACCTATTGCTCCCTCCCAAGATTTTTTAGGAGAAATAGTAGGAGCCATTTTATGTTTACCAAAATTAATTCCAAATACTAAGGCAAATACATCTGTCGCAACAGTGATCATTAAAAGATAAATAATAAAGCGAATACCATAAGAACGTAATATCGTAAATGATGCAAAACTAATTCCTATATACAAAACCTCTGTAAAACATTTTCCAACATCAGAAGCATCAAAATCATGAACAAAAATCATGCAAGAAATTAGACAAAGGAAAATAATAGCTAATGTTAAATACATACTTAACTGAAATCCTACAAGATTTAAGACTCTAACTACTAAGGTATTGCTACAAATTGCAAAGCTATCTATTATAGATGAATATAAAGCCAATGTCATAATTACGCTTAATATTTTGATGCCTAATGGCATTTTCTTTTGTTTATCAAACATATTTAAAACTTCTATTGAAGCTAAAATGGTAAATAAAATTACCAACATTTCAAAAACAGTAACTAATTGTGGAACAATTACTACTGGGATTAAAATGATACACAATAGAATTGAAGTAATAATTCTAGTTTTCATTTTATACCTCCATATATTGCATAAAATCTATGTTATATTATAGCATTATAATAATAAAAAATCTAGCAAAAAAACTGCTAGATTTCATTATTATATTGCCATTAATTCATTATTCTTTGATGCTGTAATTTGTTCAATCGAATTTATTTTTTTATCTGTAATTTTTTGAACATCATCAAGATTTGCTTTTTCCTCATCTTCAGGTAAATCAAGCTTCTTAATATCATCATTGATGTCACGACGTATATTTCTAATATTAACTTTGGCTTGCTCTTCCATCTTACCAACTAATTTAACTAACTCTCTACGACGTTCCTCTGTCATTTTTGGTAACACTAGACGAACACCATTTCCATCTGATTGAGGTGTTAATCCAAGTGGAGATGCTAAAATTGCAGTTTCAATAGCCTTCATTGATGACTTATCATAGGGCTTAATGTATAATTGATTAGCCTCTGGAATAGAAATAGATGATATTTGTTTTATAGGTGTCATTACGCCATAATACTCAATTTGTATATTATCTAGTAAAGAAGCATTAGCTCTACCTGTACGAACAGTGGCAAGTTCACGCTCATATGCTTGAATAGATTTATCCATTTTTTCTTCGCCTTCTAAAAGAAGCATTTCTAGTTCTTCCATATTTCCTCCTATTCTACCTTTACAAGGGTACCAATTTTTTCACCCTTGACAGCTTTAACAATATTTCCTTTTGAATTCATATTAAAAACAATAATATTTAATTTATTATCCTTACATAAAGAAGCAGCAGTTGAATCCATAACAGCTAAATTCTTAGCTAAAATTTCACTAAATGTTAAGCTATCATATAATTTAGCATTAGGATTTTTACGAGGATCACTATCATAAACACCCTCAGTACCATTTTTGGCCATTAAAACAATCTCAGCACCAATCTCTGTTGCTCTTAAAACGCATGCAGTATCAGTTGAAAAATATGGTGAGCCAAGCCCTCCAACAAAAATGCATACACGACCCTTTTCTAAATGCCTTATAGCTCTTCTTCGAATATAAGGTTCAGCAACCTGATTTATAGGAAGAGCAGTCATAGCTCTAGTTGGAACACCTAAATGCTCTAAAGAATCCTGAACTGCTAAACCATTCATAATAGTAGCAAGCATACCCATATAGTCAGCTTGAGCACGATCCATTCCTAAGCCTTCTGCAGTTTTACCACGCCAAATATTGCCGCCACCAACGACTATGCCAACCTCTACACCTAAATCATGGACATCCTTAATTTGTTTAGCGATTTCTAATACTGTTTTTGGATCAATTCCAAAATCTGTATCACCACGAAGTGCTTCACCACTTAATTTTAATAAAATACGTTTATACATACAAGTCCTCCATTAACTTTTAAAATAGGGGAAGCAAAAAGCCTCCCCTATAAATTATTTATTAAAAGCGGCAGATTGAGCTGCTACTTCAGCTGCGAAATCATTAACTTGTTTTTCAATTCCTTCGCCAACCTCAAGACGTAAGAATGTTTTAACCTCTGCTTTAGCAGCATGAACATGTGCCTCAACAGTTTGATCTGGATTCTTAACGAATGCTTGAGATAATAAACAAATTTCCTTTAAACTCTTATCTAAACGACCTGGAACAATCTTATCTTCAATAATTTGTTCTGGTTTTGGTTTAGCTGATTGAGCATTTTCATTTAAAGCTGCAGCTAAAATAACCTCTTTTTCTTTAGCTATAACATCAGCTGGAATATCATTTTTAGATACATATTTTGGATTTAAAGCGGCAATGTGCATAGCAATATCCTTAGCAACTTCTTCAGAGCCACCATCTAGAATAACTATAGAAACAATACGGCCACCCATATGCTTATAAGCACCAAATGTTTGAGAGTCAGTTTTTTCTAAAACTGTAACACGACGTAAAGAAATCTTTTCTCCAATTACACCTGAAGCCTCTAAAATAACAGTTTCTAAAGTTTTTCCATCGCAATCTATTGCTAAAGCCTCTTCTGTACTTTTAGCATTTGAATTTACTAAATACTTACCAACTTGATCTAATAATGCAATGAACTTAGCATTTTGAGCAACGAAATCAGTTTGTGAATTTAACTCAAATACTACACATTTATTTCCAGAAATTGCATAAGAGCATAAACCTTCTGCAGCTACTGCTCCTTCTTTTTTTACAGCTTTTGCAATTCCTCTTTCACGTAACCAAGTTACTGCAGCTTCCATATCGCCATTAGTTTCAGTTAATGCTTTCTTGCAATCTAGCATACCTGCAGATGTCTTTTCACGTAATTCTTTTACCATTGATGCTGTAATATTTGCCATAATTTTCCCTCCGTATATTATTCTGCTTTAGGTTGTGCCTCAGCAACAACCTCTTCTTTATTTTCTACCTTTTTAGTAGTTTTCTTTTGAGCTGTTTTTTTTGTAGCTGGCTTTTTAGCAGACTTTTCTTCAGTTTTGTTTTCTCTAGCTGGTTTTTCTTTTTGAATTTCCTCAGTTAAATTAACATCTTCTGTTTCTTCAAACTTCTCAACAACGCCACCATTAGCCTCGATTACAGCATTACCCATAACCCAAGTTACTAATTTAACAGCACGAATAGCGTCATCATTTGCTGGAATAACATAATCAACATCATCAGGATCACAGTTGGTATCTACAATACCGAATACTGGGATATTTAACTTACGAGCCTCTAAAATAGCATTGTGCTCTTTACGAGGATCAACGATGAATAATGCATCAGGAACCTTTTTCATTTCCTTAATACCACCTAAGAATTTCTCAAGCTTATCACGTTCAGCAATTAACTTAATTACTTCCTTCTTAGGTAATTTTGCAAATTCGCCATCTTCTTCCATTTTATATAAACTTTGTAATTTGCTAATTCTTTTTCTAATTGTTTTAAAGTTAGTTAAGGTACCACCTAACCATCTTTGGTTAACATAGTATTGGTCGCAACGCTCTGCTTCTTCCTTAACAGCTTCTTGAGCTTGCTTTTTTGTACCAACAAATAATACCTTTCCACCATCTTTAACGATGTTTAATAAAGCGGCATAAGCCTTTTCAATTTCATTTGCAGTTTTTTGCAAATCGATGATGTAAATACCATTTCTAGCAGTAAAAATATACTTTGCCATTTTTGGATTCCATCTACGAGTAGCATGTCCAAAATGAACACCTGACTCTAATAATTGTTTCATTGAAACTACTGATTCAGACATTTCTTTTCCTCCATTTTATTTTTGTTTTGTCCTCTGCCTTCTTCAACGCTTGCCTCCATCAATTTCACTTGCACACGACGGCAGGCTCCAAAAGCATGTGTATTTGTGCCTTTAACATATTATCATATTTTTATATTTTTTTCAATCACTTTTTATAAAAAAAAGAAAAACCTTTAAAAATAAAGGTTTTAAGCTGATGGAAGTAAATTATTATCAGTAAAGCTTATTGCTGGTGTTGAAATATTATTAAATGCTTCACTTTCTATTTTACCATCTTTTAATGTTGTAATTTCAAAATACACAGGTAACATTACATAAATAGCAAGGGATAATTTACTATCTTGATAGTGTTCTATATATGTTGGTAAATAAATAACAGATAGATTAATATTAGTCATCTCGCCATTTAAAAATTTATCTATAGCTTCACTTACACCATTTTTAACATTATAACTCCAATATGTTTGTTTATCCCAAGAATCATTACTAATATTTACACTAACAGCTAAATCTTGCTTAGCCTTAATTCCAGAATCACCATAAA
>DVKU01000007.1 GCA_018715825.1 Candidatus Avacholeplasma faecigallinarum | reverse complement strand
ATGGAGTAGATAGCAAGGCAGGATTAGTGTCAAGTGTTTTACAGGGTGGAAGTGATACTACTATTTATGTTATGGGTTTATATTTTGGATATGTTGGTATTAAAAAGACACGTCATGCATACCCTATAGGGCTATTATGTGATTTAATTTGCTTTATATTATGTATGTTGTTATTTTTTTTAATATAGGTATTTTTGCTAAATATAATAAAATATTTATAATAAGATTGTAATTTTTTAACTTTTTTAGTATAATTTTTTATGGTGATTGTCGTGGATGATAATAAAGAAAGACTACAAAAAACAATGGCATCATGCGGTGTTGCCTCAAGACGTAAGTGTGAGGAATATATATTAAATGGTCGTGTTAAGGTTAATGGTGTTGTTGTTACTGAATTAGGTACTAAGGTTAGTAAAAAGGATAAAATTGAAGTTGATGGCAAAGAGCTTATAAAAGAACAACTAGTTTATTATGTTTTGTATAAGCCAACAGGTTACTTGACATCTGTTTCTGATCCAATGGGTAGAAGAACAGTTATGGATTTGATTGATTCAGAAACTAAAAAAACAAGAATTTTTCCAATTGGTCGTTTGGATTATGATACATCTGGTGTTTTGCTTTTGACTAATGATGGCGATTTATCATATCGTTTAACTAGGTCAGCTAAAGAAATTGAAAAAATTTATCAGGTACGTGTCAATGGTATAATAAACCAAACTGCAGTTACAAGCCTAATGAAGGGCGTAATGATAGATGGAAAAATGACTAAGCGTGCTCAGGTTGAGGTTATGGATATAGATAAGGTGAATAAATCATCGCTAATAAAAATAACTATAACTGAGGGTAGAAATCGTCAGGTTCGCAAGATGTGCGAGGCGGTTGGTTTTGAGGTAAAAAAACTAAAGCGTATATCCTTTGGTGGTGTAACCCTTGAAGGCTTGAGTGTTGGTGAGTATCGTCAATTAAAGCCTCATGAAATTAAGGTTTTATATAGTTTATAATTTTAAAATATGATAAAATAAGATGTATAAGGTTGGTAATTTTATGAATAGATTTATTGTAGCCATAGATGGTCCTGCCGGAAGCGGTAAATCATCTATTTCTAAACTAGTGGCCCAAAAAAGAAAATTTATTCATTTAGATACAGGGGCAATGTATCGTGCTGTAACTTTAGAGGCCTTAAATCGTAAAATTGATTTGGCCGATGAGAAATGTTACGATTTTTTGAATGATATTTCTATAATATACAAGGATTCAAAGACGTATTTAAATGGTGTAGATGTTTCTAAAGAAATTAGAAGTGAATTAGTAACGGCCAATGTTTCTACTGTGGCAAAATTAAAAGTAGTAAGAGATAAAATGGTTTTCTTTCAAAGAGAATCAGCTAAAACTGGTAAAGTGATAGTGGATGGTAGAGATATAGGAACAGTTGTTTTACCAAATGCAGATTTAAAAATTTTTTTAACAGCTAGTGCAGAGGAACGAGCTAAAAGAAGATTTTTAGAAAATAAAGAAATGGGCATAGATATTGATTATGAAACAATTTTAAAAGAAATAAAAGAAAGAGACTATAAGGATTCTAATCGTGAGATTGCCCCTTTAAAAAAAGCAAGTGACGCTATAGAATTAGATACAACAAAAATGACAATTGCTGAGGTATGCAATTTTATTATAAAGCTAATAGATGAGAGGTTAAATAGTATGGAAAGTTTTGAAATGAAAGAATTAAATATGCCAAAGAGACTTAAGGTTGGCGATATTGTTGAGGGTGAGGTTGTTAGTGTTCAAGATAAGACTATATATCTTGACATTCATAATTTTACTGAAGGTACAATGCATTTAGATCATTACACTAAGGATAAGAGTGTTGAATCATTTAAAAATATTGTAAAAATTGGTGATAAAATTAAATGTGAAGTAGCTAAGGTTAACGAGGATAATATATATTTATCAAGATTAAATTTAATTAGTGAAGAGAATTTTAAGCTTGTAGTTGAACAAAAGGAATTAGGAAATGATATTGAAGTTAAAGTTATTTCTGAAATCAAGGATAAGGGCTATATCGTATTATATAAGGATAACCAATTATTCTTACCAAAGAGTCAATCTACTAAAGAAGTTGAAATTAATAAGAATATTGTAGTTCGTATTTTAGAAGTAGATGAAAAGCATAAAAGAGCAGTTGTTTCTCGCCGTGTAATTGAACAAGAAATCTATCAAGAAAACAAAGCTAAGGAAATGGACTCTATTAATGTTGGTGATGTTTTAAAGGGTAAGGTAGCAAAGGTTGAAAAGTATGGTGCAATCATTCGTTTTAACTATAACCAAGGTCTTTTAAAGGCTAATCAAGTTGCTCATACCTTTGTTGATGTTGCTCAAGTATTACATGTTGGCGATGAAATTGAGGTTAAGGTAGTTAAAAAGGAGAATAATAAGCTTGAATTATCAAGAAAAGCATTGCTTGAAACTCCTTTTGAACTTTATGTTAAAAATCATAAGGTTAGTGACAAGGTTGTAGGTAAGGTAAGCAATAAATTACCTTTTGGCTTGTTATTAGAATTATGTCCTAATGTAAAGGGATTACTTCACAGCAAAGAATACTCTCATAATCCTAATGATAATTTTGCTAGTTGCGTTAAGATAGGTGACGAAGTAGAGGTTGCTATTATTGCTATCGATAAAGAAAATGAAAAAATTTCTTTATCAAGAAAGGCATTAATGGATAATCCTTGGACAAGAGTTAATGCTTCTGTTGGAGACCTAGTAGATATTAAGATTACTAATGTTTTAGAAAATGGTTTAGAGGTTGAAGCATTAGGTGTTGATGGATTTGTTCCTGCAAGTGAAGCCTTATTAGAAAGCAAAAATGATAATTTAGCTCAGTATTATGCAAGTGGTGATACTACAAAGGCTTATATTACAGATATCAATCCTAAAGAATGGAAATTAAGATTATCAATTAAAAAATATCTTATGGAAGAAGAACGTAAATCTTACGAAAAATATATGAGTGATACCCAAGAGGCTAAGGTTTCTCTTGGTGATATGCTAAAAAAAGTATTAAAATAATTTACTGGTGGTGAATAATATGTTTGCTAAGGTAGCGATTGTTGGTAGACCAAATGTTGGTAAGTCTACTCTATTTAATCGTATCATTGGCCAAAGATTGTCCATTACTGATGATCAGCCAGGTGTAACTCGTGATCGTATTTATGCAAAGGCGAGTTGGCTTGACAAGGAATTTTTTATAATTGACACAGGGGGCATTGAGCTTGGAGATGCTCCTTTTTTAACAGGGATTAAGGCTCAAGCTGAAATAGCAATGGATGAGGCAGATGTCATTGTGTTTGTGGTTGATTGTAGAAGTGGACTAACTGATGATGATACAAATATTGCTAAAATTTTATATAAAACAAGTAAGCCTGTTATTTTAGCAGTTAATAAGGTTGATGATCAAAAATTTAGAGAAAATATTTATGAATTTTATGCCTTAGGTTTTGGTGATCCTGTGGCTGTATCGTCATCACATGGTGTAGGTGTAGGTAATCTCTTAGACAAGGTAATAGAAAATTTTCCTGCTAAACAAATTGCACAAAAGGATGACGCTATTCACTTTTGCCTAATTGGTAGACCAAATGTTGGTAAGTCATCATTAACAAATACATTATTAAATGACAATCGAGTAATTGTTTCGCCAATTGCTGGTACAACAAGAGATACTATTGATACTCGCTTTAAGTCTAATGGTAAGGAATATGTTGTAATTGATACAGCTGGATTAAGAAAACGGGGAAAAATTTATGAAAATATCGAAAAGTATTCAGTAATTAGAAGTATTGATGCTATAGGTAGAAGTGATGTTGTCCTTTTGGTATTAGATGCTTCAGTTGGTATGATTGAACAGGATTTACATATTGGTCAATATATCGAAGAATATAATCGTCCTTGTATAATAGTTGTTAATAAGTGGGATTTGGTTAGTAAGGATTCCAAAACTATGAAGTCATGGACAGAGGATGTTAGGTCAAATTACAAATATTTGGATTATGCCCCTATTGTCTTTTTGTCTGCTAAAGAAAATAAACGTGTTCATACATTATTTCCATCCATAGATCAGGCTTATGAAGCTTATCATCGAAGAATTTCAACATCAGTTTTAAATGATGTCATTGCTGATGCAGTTGGAATGTTTCCACCTAGCGAATTTAATGGTGGTAAATTAAAAATTTATTATGCATCTCAAGTTGGTATTGAGCCTCCAACCTTTGCCTTTTTTGTAAATGATCCTAAATTTTTACATTTTTCATATTATCGATATTTAGAAAATCAAATTCGTAAAAACTTTGACTTTTTTGCTACTCCAATAAAGCTAGAGTTTAGAAAACGTGATTAAGTTAGAAAGGATTGTTGATTATGAATGTTTCAGTTATTGGCGGTGGTTCGTGGGGAACTACTTTGGCCCAGGTTTTATCAGATAATGGTCATGATGTAATGATTTATGATATTAATAATGATTTTGTTAAAAAAATAAATGAATATCATAAGCATCCTTTTTTTGATACAACGATTCCTAATAATATAGTGGCAACAATAGAATTAGAGAGGGCCTTAAATTTTTCAGATTGCTTGATATTATGTGTTCCAACTAAAGTAATAAGAAAGGTAATTTCACAAATTAATGAGTTAACTAAGAATAAAAAATTATTTGTTAATGTCAGCAAGGGAATTGAGCCTAATACTTCCTATCGTGTTAGTCAAATTGTTGAGGAAGTAGTTGATAAGGACAAATGTTTGGGATATGTTGTATTATCAGGCCCATCACATGCTGAGGAGGTTATTTTAAGAAAGCTTACCTCTTTAGTTGCAGCTTCAACTAACATTGAATTAGCTAAAAAAGTTCAACTTTTATTTTCAAATGATAGTTATTTGCGTGTTTATACTTCCGATGATGTAATTGGTGTAGAAACAGGTGGGGCTATGAAAAATGCTATAGCTATAGTTTCTGGTATTGCCTTCGGTATGGGTTTAGGTGAAAATGCAAGAGCATTTTTAATATCTCGTGGCATTAAGGAAATAGTTAGTATAGTTACTATTTTAGGTGGTAAGATGGAAACTGCTTATGGCTTATCAGGCATAGGTGATCTTATAGTTACAGCTTCATCTATGAATTCTCGTAACTTTCAATGTGGTTTAAAAATTGGCCAAGGAATGAAGGTTAGTGAAGCAATTGGCTCTATAAATCAATCCGTTGAGGGAATTAGAGCGATAGAAGCTGGCTATGAAATAGGTAAGAAACATAATATAGAATTACCTATCATTAATATGGCTTATAGAGTTGTTAGAGATGAGGTTACAGCTCAAGAGGCACTTAGTAGCCTTCTTACAAGAAGTCTAAAAACTGAAAAATATTGGTAATTAGTTTAGGCCTTTTGCATATAGTAATGCAGGAGGTATATAATGGATTTTAGATTATTAATTGATATGCTTGCTAAAGCAAATATTAATAGTGAAAAAATTTATGATTTAGTTAAGGAGGCCTCATCTTTAGATTTATCTAAGGAAGAAAATCAAAGAATTTTGATTCGTGAGGGTGCTAAGCTAGCTAATAAAAATTTAACAAAAGAAATGGAAGATAAAATAATTTTAATATTAAAGGAGAAAGGGATTTCTTCTGATTTATTAAATTATGTTAAATAAGGTATGACAAATGATTAAATATAGAATAATTACAGACTCAAGTTGTGGAATTACAGTGCAGGAGGGGGAAAAGCTTAATGTTACAATTTTGCCTTTGACTCTTTTGTATATGGGTAAGGAATACAAGGATGGAATTGATATAAAAACCGATGATTTTTATCAATTACTATTTTCAAAAGAAGGACAAATGGATTTCCCTAAAACATCAATGG
>DVKU01000006.1 GCA_018715825.1 Candidatus Avacholeplasma faecigallinarum | reverse complement strand
TATTGTAGTCGATATGGTAAATGGTTTTATAAGAGAAGGAGCACTTGCTGATTGTGGTCTTACTCAGATTGTTCCAGAAATTGTTAAAATGGTTGTAGAGTATCAGAAGAGAGGGCAAGGAATTTTGTTTGTTAAAGATGAGCATACGGATAGAAGTGCAGAGTTTAAAAATTTTCCTGTTCATTGTTTGAAGGGAGCAAGTGAATGTGAATTAATAGAAGAACTTAAAAAGTATGAGAAAGACAATATGTCGATCGTGAAAAATTCTACTAGTGCTATCTTTGCGCATGGTTTTCTTAAACTTATTGATTTAATGCCGAATTTGAAGAGAGTAGTTGGATGTGGTGTGGAAGCAGATATTTGTGTTCTCAATTTGTTTATTCCTTTAAAAAATTATTTTGATCAAAATAATAGATATGTGGATGTCTTTGTTGTTGAAGATGCCATAGATACTTTTAATACACCTTGTCATCCTAGAGATGTGTATTTGAATGCTAGTAAATTACTAATGCGACAATCTGGTATTAAATTGGTTAAGAAATATAAATTTGATAGAGAAGGTGATTTATGATTATGGATATTAATGTGAATTATAAAAGATTGGCTAGAAATTATACTTTAATGACGGATAGTTATGAATATAAAATGGCAAGTGGTTATTTGAAGAGTAAAAAGGAAGATGATATTGCTGTTTTTGATGTTTTCTTTCGAAAGATTCCTAATGGTGGTGGATATGCTATTATGGCTGGTTTGGATAAGGTTATTTCTTTTATTCAAAATTTAAAATTTGAAGAAAGCGATCTTTGGTATTTTAGAAGATATGGGTATGATGATGAATTTATTAATTATCTTAAAAACTTTAAGTTTACAGGAGATATTTATGCTATTAGTGATGGAACTCCGGTGTTTCCAAATGAACCGCTTATTACTGTTAAAGCTCCTATTATAGAAGCACAGATTATTGAGACTGCCCTACTTTCTATTATAAATGGTGCGATGGAACATGCTACTGGTGCTAGAAGGATTGTTGAAGCATCTAGAGGAGCTGGTGTTATGGAGTTTGGTTCTAGACGTGCAGATGGACCTGAGGCAGCGCTTGATGCTTCTATGTATGCTATTATGGCGGGGTGCGTTGGTACTAGTAATGTATTAGCGGCAAATATGCTCGGCATGGAGGCTTTAGGTACGATGGCTCACAGTTGGATTGAATCTTTTAATAGCGAATATGATGCGTTTTTAAGTTATGCTAAAATTTATCCTGATAATTGTATTTTGCTTGTCGATACTATTGATACTTTGAGAAGTGGTATTCCTAATGCCATTAGGGTATTTAATTATATGAAAGAACACAAATTGAATACAGACAATATTGGTATCAGAATTGATTCTGGCGATCTTTCATATTTGTCGAAGGAAGCTTATAAAATGCTTGTTCAAGCAGGGTTTGGAAATGCTAAAATAGTATTAAGTAATGGTCTTAATGCGGAAACGATAGAATCTTTAATTGTTCAAGGCGCTAAATTTGATATGTTAGGTGTAGGTGATAATATTTCTAAACCAGAAGGAAGGATGGGATGTGTTTATAAACTAGTTGCTATTACTGAAAATAATAAACTTATACCTAAAATTAAACTTAGTAATGATCGAATTAAAATTGTAAATCCTGACTTTAAAAAGTTATACCGAATTTATGACAAAAAGTCTGGATATGCCCTAGCGGATGTCATGTGTAGATGGAGTGAGAAAATCGATAGGGAAGAACTAGTAATTGTCAGTTTAAACGATCCTACTAAAAGAGCATTAGTTAGTGATTTTGAACTTGTAGAGTTGCAGAAGCCTATCTTTGTAAATGGACAACTAGTTTATGATGATTTAAATATTTTGCAAAAACAAAGATATTGTGACGAGCAGATGAAATTACTATATGATGAAATTAAGAGAAGCAAAATGCCTCATCAATATTATGTCGATGGAACGGAATCTTATGTTGAATTTAGAAATAATATGATCGAGGAGACGAGATGTAAAGTTAGAAAAATAGTTAGTAAATAATTTTTTTGAAAAATGTTTATAATTATGGTAGACATGAGAACTTTATTGATGATATACTTGTTGTAGATATAAAATATTAGAAGATTGAGAGGTAAACTTATTGTGAATAATGATTTGCGATTAATTGTTATGGATAATATATCGGAATTAGGAGATAAGGTAAAGAAACATTTAAATGATATGAATAACAATAATGAGGATTATATTATTAAAATTATTAATGATAGATTTAATAATGGGGAAGGGAAGGTTACTATAAAGGGTTCTGTCAGAGAAAAGGATTTATACATAATATCTGATGTTGGTAATTATAGTATTACTTATAAACTTCATGGTCACGATACTTATATGTCTCCTGATGAGCATTTTCAGGATATAAAGCGTGTTATATCCGCTACTAGTGGGCATGCTTATAAGATTACTGTTATTATGCCGCTTTTATATCAATCAAGACAGCATAAAAGAAAGGGAAGGGAGAGCTTAGATTGTGCTCTTGCTCTTCAAGAACTTGAAAGATTAGGAGTAAATAATATTATTACGGTCGATGCTCACGATCCTAATATTGTCAATGCGATACCTAATATTGCCTTCGATAATTTTTATCCAACAAGTTTTATTTTGGATGATTTGCTAGAGGAAATGGATGATGATAATTTAATTGTTATTAGTCCAGACATAGGTGCAATGGAAAGGGCTAGATATTATGCAGATAGGTTAAAATGTGATGTTGGCCTTTTTTATAAGAGAAGGGATTTAACTAAGGTTATTAATGGTAAAAATCCAATTGTCGAGCATGCATATATGGGAAGTAGTATCGACGGAAGAGATGCTATCGTTGTCGATGACATGATTTCTTCTGGTGCATCGATGCTTGAAGTAGCTAAACTTCTCAAAGAGAAAGGGGCAAGAAATGTCTATTTGGTTTCTTCTTTTGCTCTTTTTACGGAAGGTGTAGAGTGCTTTGCTAAGGCGTATAAAGAAGGGCATTTCGTTAAACTGTTTACAACTAATTTATCATTTGTTCCCGAAAATATAAAAAAGGAGCCGTGGTATCACGAAGTTGATTTGTCGATATTAATTGCTCGAATTATTAATACTTTGAATAAAAAGGAGTCTTTAGAAAAATATTTTTAAGGGGGGTCTTATGATAAAAAATATTAAGATATTTGTCAATAACAATTCAAAATCGAACGAGATTTTTAACGAGTTAAAAGAAAAGCTGATACTTGCAGGTTTTACGATTTCTGAAGATGCTTTTGATTTGGGAATAGCTATTGGTGGTGATGGTGCTTTTTTGAGGATGATTAAATCTTCAAATTTTGATGGTAATTGTCTATATGTTGGGATTAATACTGGTACGCTTGGCTTTGCACAAGAAATCTCTGCCGATAGTATAGATGAATTTATTTGCAAACTGAAAAAACAAGAATATAAGCTTGAAAGTATTGGTGTTCAGGAAAATAAAGTGGTGACGAGGGATAATAATTTAGAATGTTTTTATTCATTAAATGAGATTGTGATACGTGAAAAGGATTTAAATACTGTAGTGTTAAATACTTATGTTGATAATGTTCATTTAGAGGAGTTTGTCGGTGATGGTCTTCTTATTGCTACTTCCTTTGGATCTACTGCTTATAATTTAAGTTTTGGTGGTTCAATTGTATTTAATGATTTTCATACTCTTCAGATTACACCAATTGCTCCTCTAAATAATAAGGCTTATAAATCACTTTTAAATTCGATTATTATTCCTACTAAAAAAAGGCTCAAGTTTGTACCTAGAGAGGATAAAAGTAATTTACTTATTACTGTGGATGGGGTAAATAAAGTTTTTGACAATGTCGTATGTGTAGAGACATATGTTGATGATAAAAGAATTAGATGTTTGAGAAGTGCTGACTATGATTTTGTAAAGAAAGTTAATGATAAATTTTTGAGATAGTGATATATAATATTTTACGGGAGGTAATTAGTATGAGATATGATTCTGAGGAAGAGTTTTTAAGAAATTACGATTCTAGTAAATTTGATAAATTGTCTATGACAGTTGATGTATTAATTTTTAGTGTATCTGATGAAGTTGCTTCTAATTATAGAAAACTTAGTAATAAAAAATTTAGTGTTTTATTAGTTAAAAGAAATGATTATCCTTTTAAAGATAAATGGTGTTTACCAGGTGGATTTATAGGTATTGATGAAGAGTTAGAAGATGCCGCTAGGAGAGTACTAAAAAAAGAGACTAATTTGGAAAATATTTATCTTGAGCAACTTTATACATTTGGTGAGGTTGATCGTGATCCTAGAATGCGCATTGTATCTACATCATATTTGGCATTGATCGACAAAAATAAACTGAACAGTAAAGTATCTGCCAATGTTTCTTGGTTTGATATTTCTATTTCGGAAACTGATAAAGAAATAGAAATTTACTTAGATAATGGAGAAGAAAGGATAAGATTTGTTGTATCTAAGAAACTAAGGGATATGACCACTGATAGATATGATTTTGTAACTACTTTTAATGATAAATTGGCTTTTGATCATCCTAAAGTTATTGTAAGCGGTATTTTTAGGTTGAAAAACAAAATTGAATATACTGATATTGTTTTTAATATGATGCCAGAATATTTTACTTTGGGAGAACTTCAGCAGGTTTATGAAGTTATTTTGGGAAAGAAACTTCTTGCTCCTGCTTTTAGAAGAATTATTGCAGATAAGGTTTATAAAACTGATAAAGTGAAAACGGGAGGAGGGCATCGTCCTTCGGCAATGTATAAATATAGAGCGAAGAATTCACATTTGTAATTATAATGTTTAAAGGTGATTTTAGGTCTAGAAAAAAATATAAAAATAATTTATAATTATAGCATAGGAGGATATGAGAGATGAGTAAAAATAAAAAGCTTTGTTTATTAGGAGTAGTAGGATTGACTTTGTTATCTGGTTGTACTAAAGGTTATAAGGAAGGAATATACACTGGCACTGCAACTGACACTTATGGTGGTCAAAATAATACTGGGGTGTAAAAAATTTTTGTAGGTAAAATAGTAGTTATGATAATAATTTATCAACTACTATTTTTTCTATTTCATCCCATTTCCCACTTTCAGCATAACATCTTAAAGTTAA
>DVKU01000049.1 GCA_018715825.1 Candidatus Avacholeplasma faecigallinarum | reverse complement strand
GCTCGTTGTAATAACGCTCTTTTTTATTTTAGGGTTCATAATCTGGCGAACAACTCACTATCCTGATTTGTTGATGATTGCTCCATTTATTATTGGTGCGAAGGGCATTAATTTTCGGGGCATTATTTGTTGGTACTTTTACTTGACGCTTTTTCTTGTTCTGACAATGATGTTTTTTTCTTTGGTTAAAATAATTCCTAACCTTATATATTATTCTGAATTCAGGCCAACGAGATATTCGCTCGGTATGCTCTATCCATCGGTAATTGCGGCTCATTACTTGTACTTATCGTTGGCTTATTGTTATTTGAGATTTAGTAAGCTAAATGTACTGGACTATCTATTAATCATTGCAGGTGATATTATTTGTATGTTACTTACAAATACTAAGTTAGATTTTTTAGCAACATTGATTATCATACCTGTAATGATTATTGCTCAGCGAGCATTTTTAGGTAAAAAGTTATCAAGTAAAATTGCTGCTTTTTGGTGGATGGCTGTTCCAATTTCAACAGTAATTATGATTTTTCTTTCCTATTTTTATGATTCTTCCAATTATATTCTTAATAAAGTTGATTCTATGCTTTCGGGCCGACTAGCGTTAGGTCACCTTGCTTTCGAGAAATATGATGTGCATCTATTAGGAAGAATAATTGTTGAGCATTCATTTGCAGGTGTAAAGGGACAAAAATTATCAAATGGTGGTGGAGCTCTCCCAAGTACCTATTTTTATATTGATTCTTCGTATATTCGAATGCTTATATTGTGGGGCTTTTTGGCGTTTATTATTGTAATTTCTTGTTTAACTTTTATTGCAATAAGGTCGACTGTTCGCAGAACTTACATCCTTTCTGCTATAATTCTAGTTTCCTCATTAAGCTTTATGTGTGAGCCACACATCATCCAAATTATTTATAACCCATTTCTACTTGCTTTGTTATCTAATAGTTATTTCAGTAGTATTGATGTTAAGGAGAATAAAAATGCAGAATGTTAAAATTAGTCTAAAAGATATTTCAAAAATTGTTTGGTACAATATTATAGTTATTGTTATTGCAACACTCCTTTTTGGGCTTGTTGGTGGTTTATATGCAAAACATAAACAACATACAGATTATGTAGCTACCCGTAATTTAATGACTACTAATTCTTACCGAGGTAGTGCTGCTAATGAGGAGGTTCAAGCTAACATTAATTTGGGAGATACCTATGCTAAAATTGTTGAGAGTGATGATGTTGCGCGAGTTGCTCGCCAGAAACTACCAAAGAGTATTAGAAAAAAATTCAGTACAAGTCAGATTAGTTCAATGGTAAAAGCAGATCCAGTGATGCAAACTACAATAGTTAAAGTTAGTGTTAAGGCAGAAACGGCAAAAATATCATCAGAAATTGTTAATGCGATAACTGATGCTGCAGCCGAACAGATTCCGAAGAAAGTTCCATCGGTTGGAAAAATTTCTCTTTTTGCTCGGGAAACTGCTGGTGATGTTCAAAGTACAACCACTCCTTCCATTAAGAAGTTTATATTAATTGGGGCGGCAGCAGGTTTCTTATTCGGTATGGTATTAGCGTTCTCTATTACTACCTGGACTAAGTTAATTTAAATTGTTTACGTTGAAACGCCATATATATTTATCTAACAAAATTCTTATCGGCATGATATTATCTTTTACGATTATAGCCTGAAAAAAGCTTGTTTAATAAAATAGGAGTTTAAAATATGTTTAAACCAACTATTGCAGTTTTAATGTCAACATATAACGGTGAAGATTATTTAGCGCAGCAAATTGAATCCATTCAAAAACAATCATATGAAGATTGGCGTCTGTTTATTCGTGATGATGGATCAAGTGATGATACTGTCAAAATAATAGAAGAATATCAGAAAAAAGACGGAAGAATACAATTAATAAATCAAGGACATATTAAAAATATTGGAGTGGTCCGCTCTTTTTTTGAATTATTAGAAAATGTAGATGCAGACTTTTATATGTTTTCTGATCAAGATGATTATTGGTTGCCAGACAAAATAAAAGTGACTTTAGAAGAGATGTTGAAATATAATTTTGATCTACCAAATTGTGTTTATACTAATTTACAAATTGTTGATAAACAATTAAACGGGGAAGAACGCCTATTAAAGCGTAATTGGCAATCATTTACTAATGTATTATTTACTAATAATGTATATGGTTGTACGATGATGATTAACAATAGTTTAAAAAGAATGGTCAATTTTAAACAGATAGATTATCAAAGAATATATATGCATGATTGGTGGCTGGCTTTGATTGCGGCAGAATTTGGCAATCTACGTTTTATTGAGGAAGCAACGATCCTGTATCGCCAACATGGGGGGAATCAGGTTGGTGCAACTAATAAATCTATTAGCGCTCTTTTAAAGAGAGTATTTAACCACGAAAGGGATAGAAAAGCAATGCGGAGAAGTGTTAATTTTGCTGTAGAATTCTTAAAAGAGTATGGCAACAAAAAATCACTTAAGAATGAAGAATATATAAAAAGATATGGAAAGCTAAATAAAAATAGTGGTTTCTTTAATAACTTAAGACTTGTAATGAGTTTGCCTCCTAAGTCAATTTATAGTTTAAAAGAAGTCTTCTATGCCTTCATTCTAGTAATTTATCATAAAGATTATTTAACAAACTTACGATAAAGAGGAATTCTTAATAATGTCAATGTATGTTATTACACATAAAAAATTTAATTATCCTATTCCCGATGGATATATCCCGCTATTAGTTGGCGCTAACAGGAACGAAAATCCAGGCAATTATATGACTGATAATACTGG
>DVKU01000048.1 GCA_018715825.1 Candidatus Avacholeplasma faecigallinarum | reverse complement strand
TCATAATATTCTTTAAGCCTAATCTTAAGAGCATAATGCTTATCTATAATATCATTTGCCTCATTTTTTATATCATATTTAGGCAATAAAGCCGTTTTATAAAGACTATCAATAAAATCTTTTTTATTAGCTTTATTAGAATGAAGCTCAATAGCAAATTCATTTAACCATACACGTCGTAAATTTTCATATACAACCTTTAAGGCTGCAAGTTTTTCACTAACAAACAAAACATGCTTGCCATTTGCTATTAAAGTAGCAATAATATTAGTAATAGTCTGGCTTTTACCACTACCAGGTGGTCCTTGCAAAACAAATGATTTACCACTACTAGCCATTTTTATAGCATTAAGTTGAGAGGAATCGCAATTAACAACAGGATAAATATCATCCTCTTTGGTCTCATCATTTAAAATTGGGCTTTGTTGCAAAATAGAACAAATATTTTTATTTTCTAAGACAATATCGGTATTAGCCATCAAATCATTGTACATATTCATCTTTAAAAATGAAAAGATACCAATAGCACAACCATCTTTAAATTTAAGTTTTTTAGGTAAAGATTTTTCTACACTTGACAAATAATTTTTTAAATTATCATCCTCTAATTCTAAAAGAGTGTAGTTATACTCTCCCTTTAAAAAATATTTTAAAGTTGGATTAACAATCGCATCATCATCATAGGCTTTAATCTTATATATACCCTTATCGAAAATTAACTCAATAGGAATTAAAATCAATGGTGCTAAATAATTTTGAGAATTTTCACTATATTCAATAAAGCCAAAACAAATATAAAGACAATCAATACCCTTTTCAACAATAGAAAAGCGATATTCTCTATACAAATTTCTTAAAACGTTATTTAAAGAGTACCCTTTTTGGTAACACAATAATTCATTAGGCTTTGTAAGCTTATTTGCAATGTCATAAACTTTATTTAATGAATAATCTAAAACATTATCATTATCTTTATCTAATATTAAATCGTTATGAAATTTATTTAAAACCGCATCTAACATAAAAATAGAATAGGTCTTTTTATCTAAAATATTTGTAAATATTTTTTCATAGGAATCACTTAAAACACTTAAAGAACGTAATCCAGTATCTTTATAATTTAAAAGACGATTTCTTTTGCCTAAATCAAGCAAATGATTGGCAACAGCCTTAAGCTTCTTTTTCACTTAATTCACCACCTAAAACATTGGAGCAAGTAAATTTAAAACATAAGCAATAAGCTTTTGATACCATGGTCTTTTTTTCCATCTGATGTATTGGACTTTTTCAGAATCCTTTATTGCTTGTTCAAAATCTTGCTTCATATTAATTATCTGGCTATCATGCAGTATTAAAGCACCGCATTCATAATGTAAAAATAAGCTTCTATAATCCATATTTATAGTACCTATAAATGCATATGAATCATCTACTATTATATTTTTAGCATGATTAAAGCCAGGACTATATTCATATATTTTGCCACCAGCCTTTAATATTTCTCTATAATTACCTCTACCCATGTAAAATACAGTTTTTTTATCAGGAATCTTAGGCATTAATATTCTAACATCAACACCACTTTTAGCCTTAAGTGCAATTGTATTTATCATAGAATCGTCAATTACAAAATAAGGCGTAGAAATATAAACATATTTTTGGGCTGATGATATTAAGCTTTGAAACAAATCATAGGCTGGATTAAAATTATTCGAAGGACCATCACCAAAAACCATGGCATAGCCATTAGAAGACGTTAGAGTTTTATCAATAGGTAAGTCATTAGGTAATTTTTCCCTAGTTGAAACGTACCACATTTCGCCAAAAAGCATTAAAAAAGAAAATACAATACTACCCTCATATTTAGCACAATTATCTCGCCAATAGCCAAATCTTTCCTTTTTATGAATATACTCATCAGCTAAATTATCGCCACCACAATAAGCAACTCTTCCATCTATAATTAAAATTTTACGATGATCACGATAGTTTACTAAAAAATTAACATTTAAGCCTAATGGCTCATAATTATTTATTTTACAATTAGGAATAGTTGAAAGCTTTTTTAATAATGATCTACTCATTACCTTTTTAGATCCAATATCATCATACAAAATTTTAATTTGTAATCCCTCTTTACCTTTTTGTTCTAAAATAGGATATAAATTATTCATTAAAAAACCATCAGCTATAATAAAATATTCCATAAAAATATAATGCTTAGCTTTTTTTATTTCTTCTAACATGTCTAAATACTTTTCATAAACATCTGAAAAATACTTAAAGCTATAGTCTTTATAAACAGGGGCAAAGGTCGAATGCTGAACAACCCTAACTAAATTACCACCAACAGCATCATTTTCTTTAAGCTCTTCAAAGGCATCATTTACCCTTATCTTTCCGATTGCAGTATTAATTTTAGTCATTTTTCTTTTAGATAAATGTCTAGAAGAACCATTTAAAACATATAACATACAAAAAGGTAATGGAAACATCAAAATTAAAATTGACCAGGTAAGCTTATAATGAATTGATATCGATTTAGATAAAATATATAAAACAAAACTAAATCCAATTCCTAAGGTTAAAAAATATATCCATTTTACATTAGAGGCAGTATAGCTAAAAGAAAAATCAAATGCCATTATCAATAAAGTGATTTGAATCACAAAAAATATAATTGATACAATTAACAATAATATTTTCTTCCAAATCGGAAGAGACATTCTTTCATTTTGAGTCATAAATTACACCACCTTTTAACTTATAGTATAACACATATTCTCACTTTTTTTCATTAGAAAAAAAGAATAAATAAAAAAGCCTAGCATTTTTTTACTAGCTAGACTAATTTAATTTTTTTTCTTTTTAATTAGTAAAATGATAACACTTTATAAGCTTAACAATCTATAATTATCTAATGCAAAATTATCATAAACTATCGCATTATAATATAAATTATTATGCTTGCAATTATAAAATGTCTTGGAATTTTCTTCTATATTTCTATCACAGCCTAAAAATATCGAAAATGTAATTACATCATTAACATCAACATTACTAGCTTTAACTAAAATAGCATCATTAGCTAAGCATACACTATCAATATCTATAGTTGTTTGATAGTAATTAATTTTATAGAAGAATTTATCTTCAACACGAGTTAATATATTTTGTTTAGAGGTATTAACAGCCTTAAATAATGAATAATCATCATTTTCTTTAGATATTGTAAGCTTAATAGGATTATTATTTTGCTCATAATAGCTTGGTGTATTTATTAAGGCATAGGTTTCATTATCAATATTTACAACCTCATTTACAACACCACTACCAACAAAATATGGATTTCCATTATCATCTAAAATTTTATTTGTTCTTTGAGCATAATCAACAAGATTATATTGATAAATATCTTGACTACCTAATAATCTTACAAGTAAAAATACTACTAATAACCCTAAAATAACTGAAGGCAAAATAAATAAAAATTTTTTCATAAAAACACCCCTTTTTTTAATTTTATGTTATTTTTTTTTAGTCAAGAGGTTTATTTTCTAAAGTATCAAAAAAATTGCAAATTTCTTTAAAGCAGTCTATTTTTTTTCTTGAAATAATCTGTTGAAGAAAATTAACTTCACCATTTAAATAGGTTAGACTAATATTTTTATAATTCATAGCTATACTAAATAGCCTTACGCCATCTACCTTACTGCTGTAATCCTTATTCATAGAAAATTGCATTTGTTGAGGATTTATTTTCTTTATTTTATATATACCTAGCTTTTTACAATAAGCCTTCATTACCTTTTCATACATATATTCTAATAAATCATCATTAACACTACCAAAGCGATCTTCTAGCTCTTTTACAAGATCATTCATTGAAGCTAAGGAGGTAAGCTTATCAATCTTTTTATGTATACTTATTCTTATATCATCATTATCTATATATGATTTATCGATACTACGATTAGATAAAGGAGTAGTTAAGGAGGCATCAACCTTTTCCTCTTTTTTTACAGGAACTTTATGAAGCTCCTCTTGAAGTATTTTCATATACATATCTAAGCCAACAGACTCAACAAAGCCTGATTGTTCTTCACCTAATAAGTCTCCAGCTCCACGAATAGATAAATCACGCATAGCTATTTTAAAGCCACTACCAAGCTCGTTAAATTCCTTTATAGTTTCTAATCTTTTTTCAGCTTCAGGAGTTAAAACTTTACGAGGTTCATACATTAAATAGGCATAAGCTATTTTGTTAGTTCTTCCTACACGACCTCTAATTTGATACATTTGTGATAATCCCAATCTATCAGCATCATGAATAATTAAAGTATTAGTATCTGGCATATCAATACCAGTTTCAATAATAGTAGTACAAAGGAGAATATCATATTCTTTATTAATAAATTTAACTAAAACATCCTCAAGCTTATCTTTAGAAAGCTTTCCATGACCGATGCAAATTCTAGCATCAGGTACCAATGATTTTAATTTTGCCGCTTGTTGTTCAATAGAATCTACAAAATTATATAAATAAAATACTTGACCACCACGTGATAACTCACGTTCTATAGCATCAGCAATAATACGATCATTTCTTTGTAAAACATAGGTTTGAATTGGATACCTATTTTTAGGAGGGGTTTCAATCATAGATAAATCCTTTATACCCATAACTGACATTTGCAATGTTCTAGGAATTGGAGTTGCTGATAGGGTAATGCAATCTACATTGACTTTTAGCTCCTTTATCTTTTCTTTATGAGTCACTCCAAATCTTTGTTCCTCATCTACTATTAATAGGCCTAGATCCTTAAATTTAACTTCATCAGATAAAACTCGATGTGTTCCGATGACCACGTCAACACCACCAGTTTTTAAATCCTCAATAATTTTCTTTTGCTCCTTAGCACTAACGAAACGACTTAGTAATTCAACTCTAATACCATAGTTTTCCATTCTTTCTTTGAAATTAACATAGTGCTGACGAGCCAAAATGGTAGTAGGTGCAAGCATACAAACCTGCTTACCACCATAGACAGCCTTAAAGCAAGCACGCATTGCAACCTCTGTTTTACCATAGCCTACATCACCACATATTAATCTATCCATAGGTCTGTCGCTTTCCATATCCCTTTTAACCGCATCTATAGCCTTTTTTTGATCAGGGGTTAGTTCATACATAAAGTCTGACTCAAATTGAGCCTGTTCAATTGTATCTGGTGGAAATTTAAATCCCTTGGCTTCTAAACGTTGAGAATATAAGGCAATAAGCTTATCTGAAATATCTCTAACTCTCTTTCTAACCTTAGCCTTAGTACGGGCCCAGGTTGTTGAGCCAATTTCATGAATTACGACTCCCTCTACATCCTTAGAGGCATATTTCATAATAGATGAAATTTGTTCTAATGGAATATATAAACCACTACCTTTAGCATACATTACATATAAAAAGTCTCTTTTTATATTATTTGTTGTGATGGTTTTAATTCCTAAATATTTTCCAATACCATAATCATAATGTACTACATAATCGCCAATACACAATTCATCATATTTAGAAATCTTTATAGCATTTTTATAAATAGATTTATATTTAACGCGTTTAGGATTATAATTATTATCAAAAATTTGAGATTCATTAATTAATATAAAATTATCATACAATAGCTCAAAGCCATGATAATCACCTTTAAAAATATTGATAGTGTTAGGCTTGGCATCTAAGATAGAATCAATTTTATTTAAAAAAATATTATTCTCTAAAAAATAATCATAAAGTCTTTTATACCTATCTTCATTTTTAATACATACCAATAATAGCTTTTTATTTTTTAGTTTAATAAAATCATCTAAAATCAACTTTTGATTTGCCTTGTAAGGAACTATTTCCTTAGCGTAAACATTAATATCAACTCCACCTAAAGTCCTTAATCCTTCAATTAAAA
>DVKU01000047.1 GCA_018715825.1 Candidatus Avacholeplasma faecigallinarum | reverse complement strand
AGCGATGGTATTTATCATAAGCTAAGTGATTATTTAGGTAAAAAGGTAGTATTGTATTTTTATCCTAAGGATAATACCTCAGGCTGTACAAATCAGGCCTTAGAGTTTAAAAGATTATATGATGATTTTAAAAATGAAAATTGTGTAATTATAGGTATTTCTAAGGATAGTATAAATTCTCATAAAAAATTTAGTGATAAATATGCTTTCCCTTTTATATTACTAAGTGATGAAAATTTAGAAGCAATTAATAAATATGGCGTTTATCAAGAAAAATCTATGTATGGTAGAAAATATATGGGTGTTGTAAGAACTACATTTGTAATTGATGAAAACGGTTATATAGTAGATAAAAAGGAAAAGGTTAATGCTTCAAAGAATCCTCAAGATACCTTATGCCTTATAAAATCCTTATAATGATTTTGGTAATAACTAGTTTCAGTTATTACTTTTTTATTTTTTTAAATATTAAATTGGCCTAAGATGCAGTCATAACAAAACATATATTAAAAATGGGAGTGATTTATATTAATACATTAAATATTAATTCTCAGTCCTTTATTCTTGATAATGATATAGAAAATGGTTTTTTTAAGGGCTCTTTATGGGAAAACCTATATAGTCCCTATAAATATAAAGTAACTAGTCTTAAATTTGATAATGATTATAATAGAGCTATATATATGTTACAAGTATATACCTTTGCATCAGTTGAACTAGCTTTATATATAGCTACTCATCCTAACTGTAATGAGGCTTTTGAAACATTGAAAAAAATTAATGCTCAAAAACAAAAAATTTGTGATTTCATTGAAACAAAATATACAGCTATTACCTCTTCAAGTGAGGTTTTAAATGGATATTTTGATTTAGCAATGCCATGGAGTGAAAAATATGTGGGAATATAAAAAATATTTAGAGTTTCCTGTTCGCATCAGTAAACCAGATTTAAAATTTGCAAGTATACTAATTACTCAAATAGGTGGTTATGCTGGAGAATTAGGAGCATGTATTAGATACTTTATGCAGGCTCCGACAATGCCTGATGAGGTAGGAAGAAATCTATTGGTTGAAATTGCAACTGAGGAAATGGCTCATGTTGAAATATTAGTTGCTATGATAAAGGGACTAACTAAGGGATTGTCTCAAGAGGAATTTAAAAAATTAAACCTAGAAGGTATGTATGCTGATCATAAATTAGGAATTTATCCTCAAGATACTGGAAATAATCCTTTTACAGTTTCATATTTAGCTTCTAGTGGTGATGTTATAGCCGATTTAACTGAGGATATGGCAGCAGAAGAGAAGGCTAGAGCTGTATATGAGCATTTAATGGATTTAACTGATAATGAGGAAATATTAGCTCCATTATCTTTTTTAAGACAAAGAGAAATTATACATTATCAAAGATTTGCTGAGGCTTTAAAGCATTATAGTGAAAAAAAAGATCAATCTTAGATTGACCTTTAATTATTGGATGTAGTCTATTCTACATTCATTTTTTGTTTTTTCTTTTTAAAATTACTTTCAGTATGATTAAGTAGTCTTTTATAATTTTTAAAATGCTTAAAGATAATTAACAAGCTTAATATAGAATAAAGTACTGATACCAATAAGCTTGGTTTAGCAATAAAGTAATTTAAGAAATTTGTAGGATCTACTCCAAAACCATATAAAATCCATGTTGTTGCAATAACAGTAATAGTTGCTCCTGTAGAAGCTAAAGATACATAGCCAGTTGAATATAAAATAATTAAAAATATTACAAGACAAGCTATTGCAGGGATTGGTGTTAAGACTAAAACGACACCTAATGATGTGGCTACAGCCTTTCCACCTTTGAATTTTAAGAATATTGAAAAGCAATGACCAATTATTGCTGCAGCACCATAAAAGAATACATCACATGGTGTTTGCCAAATACTAAAGTATTGTAGTAATTTGATAATTAAAATTACAAACATACCTTTAAAAACATCACAGAAAAAGACTAAAAATCCAACTTTTTTACCTAAAACTCTTATGGCATTAGTTGTGCCGATATTTTTGCTTCCGTGTTCACGGATATCGATTTTACAAATTCCTTTGCCAATTACTATTCCAAAAGGTATAGAACCTACTATGTAAGATAAAATAATTAATAAACTAGCGATAATCGCGTCTTGAGCTAATGTAGTTAATAGCATAATATTTGCAGCTAGTGCTCCCTCCTTCAAACACATATATTATATAATTAAAGTATAAATATGTAAATAAAGGTTGCTTAAACAATTAAAAAAAATTGAATTCTTGTGCATCATGTCATTTTATGGTATGATAATAATGTTAAAGGTTTGGTGATTTGGATGCAAAAAAACACATATAATGACGATTCGATAACAGTATTAGAAGGATTAGAACATGTTAGAAAACGTCCTGGTATGTATATAGGCTCTACTGATGAAAGGGGGCTTCATCATTTAGTTTGGGAGATTGTCGATAATGCCATTGATGAGGCCTTAGCAGGATTTGGTCGAGAAATAACAATTACTATTAATGAAGATAATTCAATAACTGTTGAAGATAATGGCCGTGGTGTTCCTTGTGGTAAGCATTCAACTGGCAAAAACACTATGGAAATAATTTATACTAAATTAAATGCCGGCGGTAAATTCGGTGGCAATGGCTATAAAACTACTGGTGGATTACATGGCGTTGGTGCCTCAGTCGTTAATGCTTTATCAAGCTATATGATAGTTACATCCTATAGAGATGGAAAAATTCATCGTATGAGATTTGATAATGGTGGTACTAAGGTTTCAAAATTAGAGGTTTTAGGCGATACTAAAAGAACTGGTACTACAGTTACTTTTAAGCCAGATCCATCTATTTTTACTACTACAATGTATTCTTATGACACTATTAAAACAAGGATTAGAGAGAGTGCTTTTTTAATTAAAAACTTGAAAATGGTTTTAAAGGATAAAAGAACCAATAAATCTGAAAGCTTTTTATATGAAAATGGTATTTCTGAATATGTTAATTTTTTAACTCAAGGAAAAAAACCAGTTCACAGTGTT
>DVKU01000001.1 GCA_018715825.1 Candidatus Avacholeplasma faecigallinarum | reverse complement strand
TACAATGCGCTAAGAAAATAGCAGAATATTATGGAGTAAAACATATAGAAGAAGATATTTCTAATGTTATGAAATATGCAAAAGATGTTTGTACTTTAATGAAAGGTGGATCTGAAATTGAACATAAAAGTTATGCAGAACAAATAGCAGAAAATGGAGAAGGAAGAGTAGCAACTTATGTACCATTTAGAAATGGATTATTACTTTCAATAGCAACTGCTTATGCTGATAGTTTATTTCCAGGTGAAGAAGTAGAAGTTTATTATGGAGCACATGCAGATGATGCTGCTGGTGAAGCTTATGCTGATTGTAGTCCTGAATTTGCAAAAGCTATGGATGAAGCTATTAGTATAGGAACTTATGGAAAAATACATATTAATAGACCTTTAATTAACATGAATAAAGCTGGAGTAGTAAAAACAGGTTTAGAAATAGGAGTTCCTTATGAATTAACATGGTCTTGTTATGAAGGTGGAGAAAAAGCATGTGGTACTTGTGGTACTTGTATTGATAGAATAAATGCTTTTAAATCAAATAGAGTAGAGGATCCAATTGAATATATGGATAATAATGTAAAAAAATTAAATTAAATAAATAGTTGTATGTAAATCCGACCAACTATAAAAATACTAGGAGGAATTAAATATGTTAAATAAATTAAAAAATATAAAAATATCAAACTGGTTAGTAATAATAACTGCTGGATATATAGCAGGAGCAATAATGCAAAATATTTTAGCTGTAAAGACTTTTGGCAATTCTATGATAGCTATAACAACTGGAGGCACTTTAATCTCATGGTTAGTATTTGCATGTATGGATGTTGTAACTGAAATTTGGGGCAAAAAAAGAGCAATACAAACATTTACATGTGGTGCTATATTTAATCTTTTATTTAATTTAGTATGTTGGATAGCTATTATAATTCCAGGAACTAGTGATTTTATTCAAAGTTCTTATGCAACAGTATTAGGCACTGGATGGAGAATTGTTATAGGATCTATTACAGCTTTTCTATTAGGTAATTTTATAAACACTCAAATTATGTATTTAATGAAAATTAAAAGTAAAGATCAAAATGATTCAAAGAGATTTATGTTTAGAGCAATAGTATCTACATTATTTGGACAACTTATAGATAATGCTCTATTTTATTTAATAGCTTTTGCTCCATTGAATATTCCAGGAACAGTGGAAAATTCTTGGACAATGATAGGTCAACTAGTTTTATTTACTACATGCATTGAAACACTTGTAGAAGCTATTGTATCACCTTTAACTGCAAAATTTGTTAAACATTTAAAATTGAAAATCAAGGAGAGTTAATATGGAAAATACAATGAAGGTTACTTATAAATATAAAAATTTAAGTAAAACTGATTTGGTTTGTGATTTGACAAAATTTATAGATAAATATATTGTTTTACAGCCTATAACGAATTATCCATATCAAACTTATATTTATAATGATATGCAAATATTCTCTACTAAACATCTTAAAAGATTAGTAATCAGAGCTTTTGGTGCTACTAGAGGTGTTATAGGTTTAAAACAAATAACTGATAATATTTACAAGATAGATAGAATAAAGATATATGATTCTAGTTTTGGTGTAGGAATTGGTTGTTATGATAGTAAACTAGCAAATGATGTTAAAAAATTCAAAAATTATAATTTAGATTTTAGTGAAGTTACTCTCATTAAATAGAAAGGAATTAAAAATGTTTGATGTTAATGAACGAGATGAAAGAGATATGACAATAAAAAAAGAATTTGTCACTTGGATGGATGTAGATCATTTTATAAATTCTTTACAGGATTTTATTAAAGAGCATGAATTTACAGGTGTTTATGGTCCTGCAAGAGGTGGTTTATTATTTGCAGTTATGATTTCACATAAATACGGATTACCTTTTTTAGGAGCACCTCAAAAAGGATGTTTAATTGTAGATGATATTGTAGATACAGGGAAAACAGCAGAAGCATGGAAAGATAAAGGATATACTATTGTTTCTATGTATTATAAACGAAATGATTTAGTAGAACCTGATTATTGGATGTTTGAAAAAACTGATAATTGGATTAATTTTCCATGGGAAGAAACAAGATCTGATGAAGATATACAAAAAGCTTTAACTACTATAGAAAAAATAATAAATAATTTATTTTATAAGGTAGATGATAAAGATATAGTAGACCAATTTAAAGAAGCTTTAAATATAATAAAAGGAGGACATTACAATGAATAAATATATGCAAATGGCAGATGAATTAAGTAAACAAAATTTATTAACAAATGCAGGAGGACCTTTTGGAGCAGTTGTAGTGAAAGGAGATTTAGTTGTAGGTGTTGGAAATAATCATGTTTTAGCTAATAATGATCCTACAGCTCATGCTGAAGTAATGGCAATAAGAAACGCTTGTCAAAATTTAAATACTCATGATTTAACTGGTTGTGAGTTATATACAAGTTGTTATCCATGTCCTATGTGTTTATCAGCAATTATATGGGCTAATATAAAAACAGTGTATTATGGTAATACAAAAGAAGATGCAGCTGATATAGGGTTTAGAGATGATATGATATATAAATTTATACAAAACATGGATGACGAAAATTCAACAAGTGAAATATTAAAAACTATTCCTATGGATAGAGATGAAACTATAAAAGCATTTAATTCATTTAAAGAAAAAGTAGATAAAACTATTTATTAATCTAATAAATTTATTTGTTACACCCTCTAAAACATGTTATAAATAATAAAGAGTATTGTGATTTAGGAGGTGTAACAAATTGGTTATAAAAATGTAAAACATTATAGACATACCGTGCATTTATATTTGGATGCAATTTGGTTGTATAGTTCAAATAGAAGAGGAGCTAGAAATACAATGTATAAATGGTTAGCTGCTCAAATGAATTTACCATCAGAGATAACTCATGTTTCAATGTTTAATCGCGATCAATGTAAACAAGCAATAAAAATATTAAGACCAAAATACATACAATTATTTGGACATGATTTATTTTATAAAAGAAAGGAGAAAGGTCAAATGAGATTACAAACAAGTTGTAGTGTAGCATTTGAAACAGCTCATATATTACCAAAATTTAACACTGAATATGATGGTTTGTATAGTAGAACATATAAATTAAAAGTTATAGTAGAAGGACCTCAAACAGAACCTTTAGGTATGATAATTCCACAAGAAGAATTGACAAGAATATTGAAAGATTCAGTACCTGATAGACAATTTATAT
>DVKU01000046.1 GCA_018715825.1 Candidatus Avacholeplasma faecigallinarum | reverse complement strand
AGGATCAAACTCTCCATTGTCGTTTCTATCCTTCGCTCTTCTTTTCGAATTGCGTTTCGTTTCTTTCTTCGATTGCGTCGTATACAGTTTTCAAAGACCTAATTCACAAACATAGAATTTTGCTTTCTTTGTCGTACTTTTTTATTATAACACTTTGCCTTTTTATTGTCAAATACTATTTTACATTTTTTTCTAATTTTTTTAGACAAATAAGTAATGAAAATTATCAAACAATAGTTTATTTCAAATTTTAGTTTAAAATAAACTTTTTATATTCTAACAAGACTAATAAGAAGCTAAGAAAACTCTTAGCTTCTTATACTTATAGTAAGTTATAAATCTTATTTTTTTAATTTTATTGCGGCTTGTGCAGCTGCAAGTCTTGCAATTGGAACACGGTAAGGTGAACAGGATACATAATCAAGACCTAATTTATTAACAAATTCAATACTTGATGGCTCTCCACCATGCTCTCCACAAATACCTAAATGAATATCATTTCGTGTTTGCTTTCCTAATTTAACAGCATTTGCAATCAATTTGCCAACACCTTTTTGATCTAGCTTAGCAAAAGGATCATTTTCATAAATACCATTTTCGTAATATGCTCCTAAAAATTTAGATGCATCATCACGAGATAGACCAAAGGTCATTTGAGTCAAATCATTGGTACCAAAAGAGAAAAATTCTGCTTCTGTTGCTATTTCATCTGCTAACAATGCTGCTCTTGGAGTTTCTATCATTGTTCCTATATGATATTTAATAACTATATTTTTTTCTTTAAATACTTTATTAATCTCATCTACAATTATATTTTTAACAAATTTTAATTCTTTAACTTCATCTACTAGTGGAACCATAATTTCTGGGACAATATTATATCCTTTTTCTTTAATTACTTCTATAGCAGCCTCCATTATAGCTCTTGCTTGCATTTGAGCTATTTCTGGGAATGTTACGCATAAACGACAACCACGATGTCCCATCATTGGATTGAACTCATGTAAAGACTCACATTGGGCTAATACCTCTTCATAATCACGGTGCATCTGATTAGCTAATTCTTTTATATCATCACCCTTAGGTAAAAATTCATGTAAAGGTGGGTCAATTAATCTAATAGTTACATTCTTACCCTCTAATACCTCAAATAACCCTTTATAATCTTCTTTTTGGAAAACTAAAAGCTTATCTAAAGCAACCTTACGCTCTTCAACATTTCTAGCTAAGATCATTTTTCTAATCTCAGGAATTCTATTTTCATTAAAGAACATATGTTCACTACGGCATAAGCCAATTCCTTCAGCACCAAACATAACAGCTGTTTTTGCATCATTAATAGTATCAGCATTTGTTCTAATCTTTAAAGTTCTAAATCCATCTGCCCAGGTCATAATTTTTTCTAAATTGCCAGTAATTGTTGCTGGTATTGTCTTAATTTGACCAAGGTAGACACATCCTGTAGAACCATCTATGCAAATATAATCACCCTCGGCGATAGTATATTGACCAATATGCATTACCTTGTTTTCTTCATCTACTTCAACTTCCTTACAGCCACTAACACAAGCAGCACCCATTCCTCTTGCTACAACTGCAGCATGAGATGTCATACCACCATGAGCAGTTAGGGTACCCTCAGCAATATGCATTCCTTCGATATCCTCAGGAGATGTTTCCATTCTAACAAGAATAACTTTTTCTTTTCTCTTATGAGCATTTTTAGCATCTTCGGCATTAAAATAAACTCTACCACAAGCAGCTCCTGGAGAAGCAGGCAAGCCTTTAGCAATTACTGTAGCATTCTTTAAAGCTTCGTTAGAAAATTTAGGATGCAATAATTGATCTAATGATTTAGGCTCAATTCTTAAAACAGCCTCTTCTTTAGAAATCAAGCCCTCCTCAACCATCTGACAAGCAATTTCTATAGCAGCCTGAGCTGTTCTTTTACCATTTCTTGTTTGTAAAAAATAAAGTTTGCCGTTTTCTATAGTGAATTCCATATCTTGCATATCATGATAATGATTTTCTAAAATATCTGCAATTTTAATAAATTCATTATAAACATTCTCTAAATCTTCTTTAAGCTTAATAATTGGAGATGGAGTACGAATTCCTGCTACTACATCCTCACCTTGAGCATTAATTAAATATTCACCATAAATTTGCTTTTCACCTGTGGCAGGATTTCTAGTAAAGGCTACACCTGTTCCTGATGTTTGACCCATATTACCAAAAACCATAGCTTGGATATTAACTGCAGTACCCCAATCAGCAGGAATATCATTTAGCTTACGATAATATATAGCTCTTGGATTATTCCATGATTTAAAAACTGCCTCAATTGCTAAAAATAATTGGTCCTTAGGATTTTGAGGAAAATCACTCTTTAAATTTTCTTTATAAAATTTTTTATATTCACTAACAACATACTTCAAATCTTCTACTTGAAGCTCATAGTCATAAACATATCCCTTGCTCTTTTTGATACTTTGAAGCACATCTTCAAATTTTGATTTTGATAGTCCCATAACAACATCAGAAAACATTTGAATAAATCTACGATAAGAATCATAGGCAAATCTTTCATTATTAGTTCTTTGAGCAAGACCTTTTACAGATTCATCATTCAAGCCTAAATTTAAAATAGTATCCATCATACCAGGCATAGAAGCTCTTGCACCACTTCTAACAGAAACTAAAAGTGGATTAGCAACATCACCGAAAATCTTATTTTGTTGGTTTTGTAAAACCTTTAAGGCTTTTTCTATTTGATCAATTATTTCAGCATTAATTTTTTCACCATTACTAAAATAATCCATACATGCTTGAGTTGTAATAGTAAAGCCATGTGGTATTGGCAATCCCAAATTAGTCATTTCAGCCAAATTAGCGCCCTTTCCACCAAGCAACTCACGCATTGATGCATTTCCTTCTTCAAACAAATAAACCCATTTTTTCATCATTTTTACTCCTTATTTTTATCACATACGACAATTTAACATTTTATTATAAAAGCTTATATAATACAATACTTTTTTTACTTTTCTTTATTTTTCATAATAGCTTAAAAATAGAAATAAAAAAAGCCATAAATTTTCTAGTATTATTAGTATATTAAATAAGTGAATGTTAAACTTTCAACTTTAAATTTAAAGGTGTATAACCAACTTTAAATAAATGAATGTGAAAAATTAAATAAAAAGCACCTCATTTGATATAATTGGAATTGACAAGA
>DVKU01000045.1 GCA_018715825.1 Candidatus Avacholeplasma faecigallinarum | reverse complement strand
AGCTGTCCTAGCTCTTTAAACCACAATTTAGCATGTTCCTTTTCATTTTCTGCTGTCTTTAAGAATAGCTCAGCTATTTGTTCATACCCAGCCTTCTTAGCTACTGAGGCAAAATAAGTGTATTTATTTCTAGCCATTGATTCACCTTGAAATGCCTCCCATAAATTCTTTTCTGTCTTTGTTCCTTGATATTTATTACTCATAAGTTTCCTCCTTTTATTAAGAATTACTCTTAATTTTATTATACAAGATATTATTTCTTATTTCAATACCTTAAGGCTATTTTTCAAATGAGAATTATCTTTGTATTCAAAGGAAATATCCTTTTCACAAGTAAGCATAATATTAAAGACAATTCCCATCATAAACATACTAATTACTAACGATGAACCACCATATGAAACAAATGGTAAAGTTACACCAGTTACTGGTATTAATCCAATAACAACAGCTATATTAACAAAAACCTGTATTAAAAGAATAGAGGTAAAACCTAATGCCATAAAGGAGGCAAAATTATCCTTTGCTTTTCTGGCTAAATCAAAGCCTAGATAGATAATTACAAAAAACAACAACAATAAAAAAACACCGCCAACAATCCCAAGTTCCTCGCAAATAATTGCAAATATAAAATCATTTTGTGGCTCTGGCAAATAAAAATATTTTTGTTTACTGTTAAATAAGCCATAACCAAATAAACTAGCAGGTGATATAGCATATAATGATTGTATTATTTGAAAGCCACTGCCTAATGGATCACTCCAGGGATCTAAAAAAGACTGTATTCTTTCTAATCTATATGGAGCTATTAAAATCATAATGGCTACACCTATGATTGCAAACACACTACCAAAAATAATATTTTTTATTTGGATTCCCCCAACAAATAACATCATCACAACCCCGGAAACTAAAATTATTCCACTTCCAAAATCAGGTTGTAATATAATTAATCCAAAGATTATACCTATAATTAGCATATACAAATAAAAAAATTTATTTTTTCTCATTATACCTTCATTATTTGTTAAAAATTTGGCTGTAAATATGACAAATCCTAATTTCATAAATTCTGCAGGTTGAATAGAAAAATCACCTATTCCAATCCAACTTCTAGCTCCACCTCTAACAATGCCGATACCAGGAATTAATACTAAAATCATTAAAACCAAACAAATAATAAATATTTTATTAGCCCACTTATACCAAAATTTATAAGATATTTTACTTGATAAAATAAATAATGCTAATCCAATTATAAAAAATAAAATTTGTCTTATTAAATAATAGTATTTATTTCCAGTCTTGTATTCTGCCCAAATCATTGATGATGAATAGATCATAACAAGTCCTATAAAGATAATTAAAAATAAGCATATAATGTAGTAGCTAGTTTTTTTCATTAAATGTCACCCTTACATTATATGCTTATAATTTTAAATTTAATATATATAAAATAAAATACCTAGATATTGAACCAACGCACCAACTAAGACAAAGAAATGCCATATAAAATGTGAACATTTAGAGCCTTTTTTAGCAAATGGAATCATACCTATTGTGTATGCTAAACCACCAATCAATATCATCCATAATAAATTTATGTTGTTTTTAATAAAATCTGGAATAAACATTAATCCACTCCAACCTATCGCAAAATACATAGTATAATGAAATGGCTTAAATCTACCTGGTCCAAACACAGCAACAAAGGTAATACCTACTATAATGAAGAACCATTGCACAATAAATAAAGTTATACCTAATGTGTTTCCTAAATATACCAAATAGATGGGAGCGAAAGTGCCACCTATTAATAAATAAATTGATGAATAATCGAAACGACGCCATATCCTTTTAACTCGACTACCAGACTTAAAAGAATGATATAAACAACTCATAAGCATCATTATAAACATACATATGCCATAAACACAGCTTGCTAAAATTTCCAAAGTAGATGTAGAGTTTAATAATAAAAAAGTTAAGGCAGCAATAGCCAGCAAAGCTCCAACTCCATGGGTAACTGCATTACCAATTTCTTCTAATACAGGACGCACAGGAGGATTACTAAGACTTCTATAATACTCTCTTCTAGCCCTTTTTTCAGCTTTTATTGGAGCCATCATCTTCTTAAGTTCTTTTTTAGCCTTTCTTTTTTTGGCTAATTTTCTAAGCTTTTGATATCTCGATTCTCGCTTTTTCAATGCCTTTGAGCTTTGAGCTTGTAAGCTTTTAGCTTCTTTTTCTTCTTGCTTATTTAGTTTGTGAGATTTTTTTTCTTGTTCTAAAAGATCTTTTGTTTCCATAATATCACCAACTTTGAGATAATTATATCACAAACACATCACGCAGTCAATAATATCCTATTATCTAGTTTATAAAACTACAAAAAGAAGAAGCTATTCAGCTTCTCCTTTGTTTAAATATCTTATATTCATAAATAGATCTTTATTTTCTTCTATTTTATTTTGATTACCTATTACGCAAAGATTGTTTTCACCTAAAGCCTCTTTAAAGCAATTTGCAAGATTTTTAAGGTCTTCATTAGATGCATCAAGTAGCTCTTTTCTTTGTTGCTTTAATATTTCATAAGTAATACCGGTTAAAATATATTGCTCAGCCAAATTAGCACCTTCACTTATATGCATAACAGGATCTAATGCTCCAACAGCTCCAATTTTATATTTAAGTAATTCTTCATCGGTAAAGTTTATGTTCTCTATATATGATATTATATCCTCATAAACTTGATTAGTCTTAGAAATATTAGGATCTCTATAGCTTGTCATACCTATCATTCCGCTAGTTCTTATAGAAAGCATGCAGCCATATGCTCCTCCTAAAACTCTAACTTTTTGCCATAAATAATCAAGATTTAAAGCATTACTTAAAACCAACATACTTCCATTAAAGGCTTTAGTATAATGACCTGCTCTAGCCACAAAATTAACATCGTATTGAGTTTTAATTCCCTCATTAAGTTTATTTAATTGGGCTTTATTCTTAGCAATATCATAATCATTTAGGGTATTAAAATATGAATCAAAAATATTTTTATTTTCTAAAAATCTTGACTTATCACCCAAATAACCAAGAATAAATCTTTTCTTAGACAATATTTTATGTGATACTTCTTGTAATCTTGATAATAATATATCATATTCACTTTGATAATTTTTGTCGATTTTTGTAAGGAAATCAAAATAACCTATTCCCGAAATGGCATCTAAATTTGCTGAATTTTCATCACAATATGATGATGCTCGTAACAAGGCAAAGGAATGACCTCTATCAGAAATTCCCATTTCCAAATTCAACTTTATCTCCTTTAATCTTTCACCAAGCTTTTTACTATCCGTAAAAATGGTGTTATTAATTATATCTGTTAATAAATCATGAACTAGTTTGATATTCTTATTTAAAGCACTATATTTAAATTGTAAATAAATTTTAGGCTTTTTATCATAGGTATTTAGGCATAAAACTTGACTTCTAATTCCTCCACTATAATTTAATATCATTTTATTTAATTCCTTGTAATTATAGCTAGAGGTAGATAGATGCATCAATAAATCACTAAATAGCTGGAGATATTGCAAATCATCCTTACTGATATTTGAAATATCGAAGTAATATTTTACATATTGTATATCATTTATACTAGCATCAGTAAATAGAGTTTTATACTCACCACTTAGTGGCGTTGTATTATATCTGATTGGATCTGGACTTATATCTTCAATTTTTAATTTTGGTAGTGTATCAATTTCAACCTTAGTTGAAGGTGTAGATTGATATTTAATTAGATTTTTATTTTTTTCAATTAAATTAGTTAATTCTTCTTTAGATAAAGCTTTTTTAACTTTTTCAAGTTGTAAAGAAATTTCTTTATCTTCCTCAGATTTTCTTTGATGAGATGGAATTAATTTTACAAATGATTTATGGCCATTATTCAATAAATATTTATCAATAATAGTCTCAAAGTAACCATTTTCCATATCTTTTCTTAGTTCAGTATAATACTTTAATGATTCCAATTTACTAAAAGGATCATTATCATCATAAAGCCAACTGCTTAATGATGTCATTTCAAGAAGTAATCCCTTAGGCATACGAGAAGAAAAGCCTTGCTCACGACACTTAAATTCCTGATAATTTATAACTGACAATAAACTTTCTTTATCTAATCCATTTTTAATTAAATTATCAAAACTGTTGTTAATTACTTCTATAAATTTTTCTTCAAGTTCTTCATTAGAATTATAAACTATAATGGATAATAGTGGTTGTAGCAAGCTATCATCAAAAAGAACCTGTACATCTTGACCGAGCTTACTATCTATTAAGGCTTCTTTTACAATCGCACCAGGATTTTCAAATAGCACCTTAATTAAAATATTGATTGCTATCATAAGCTTAATATCAAGTGTAGTTGGTAATACTACATTATATGATAAAAAGGTTTTATCCTTTTTATCCTCTTCTAGCGAAATAGGATAATAGCTTGTTTGATAAGTAGGCGTTAAAAATGGAGTTTGATAATTAATTTTAGTATCAAATTCTATCGCATTAAAATTTGACAAATATTCTTTATCTAAAAAATCCATAATTGCATCAAAATCACATTTTCCATATATGTATATGTATGAATTT
>DVKU01000044.1 GCA_018715825.1 Candidatus Avacholeplasma faecigallinarum | reverse complement strand
TAAATCATATCATACAAAGTTTTTAAACGTTTATGTACTAATAGTGTAACTAATGCCACTATCGCCGATAACATAATGTTAAAGGGTATTACCGCTAAAAAGATATATAAAACCATAAAATTAGCTTCATTTAAGACAGTGACTCGTCCAAAGGTAATCAAATTAAAGGCATCACTACACATACCAATAAGAGGAGTCATATCACCCTTAAAATAGAATTGAGTATACCAAGGAATATTTATAAAAATATTACTTATTATGCCCATAGCTACCCAAGAGATAATAACAAGAAAGAAAGCTAACACCGTCTTACCTTTAAATTTAGCCTTGTGATAAACTAATCCTGATGATAAGCAAACTGCTAATCCTATTAACAAATCTGCTACTTCTCCTACGTATCCCGTTGCTGTACCTGGAGGTAGTATCCATTTAAATAGCATCCTCATTACTACACAAATACAACCATCAATTGGCCCAAGCATAAATGTTGCAATGATTACAGGAATCATTGAAATATTTATATCGAGAAATGAGGGGAAAATAGGAAGATTAAATTTAACGTAGTTATATAAAACTACGGTTATTGCAGAGAATGCTGCAATAAATGAAATTCTTTTGATAGTAATTTTTTTCATTTTTCTTCTTTCCTTTCTATAAAAAATATCCCCATATTTCTACGGGGATAAAAGAAAATAGATTAAAAACTACTCTCATACTTCTCACATCCAGACTCTACTGTCGGTATAGGAATTGCACCTATTCATGCTTAACGCTCGCGGACTTTTACCGCCGGTATGGAATTTCACCAAACCCCGAAGTAAATATGAATTTATAATAACTGCCTAAGCAGGTATTACTTAACTATTAATGACTTTGCAGTCATTTCAGCTGGAATTTCAACATCTAATAGTTCTAACAATGTTGGAGCTATGTCAGCTAAAATTCCTCCATCTCTTAATGTATAATCATGAGATGTTAAAACTACAGGAACTAAATTTGTAGTATGGGCAGTATATGGTTTACCCTCCTCATCCTGCAATTTTTCAGCATTTCCATGATCAGCTGTAATTAAGGCAATACCACCAACACCATCTAAAGCCTCAACTACACGACCAACACAAGTATCAACAACCTCAACTGCTTGAACACATGCGGGAATAACACCAGTATGACCAACCATATCACAGTTTGCAAAATTTAATATAATAACATCATACTTTTCACTCTTAATAGCCTCACAAACCTTATCACAAACCTCAAAGGCACTCATTTGTGGTTGTAAATCATAGGTTGCAACCTTTGGTGAATTAACTAAAATTCTATCAGCACCAGGTATTTCTCTATCACTACCACCATCAAAGAAGAAGGTAACATGAGCATATTTTTCTGTTTCAGCAATTCTTAATTGCTTTAATCCTGCTTTAGAGACAACATCTCCAAATAGGTTGTCAAGCTTTTGTAATCCAAAGGCTAACTCACCCTTTACAGAATCAGCATACTTCATCATACATACAAATTTTACATCTTTAGGTCCCTTAGAATAATCTAATCTATAATTCTTTTCAGGATTATAGATAATTCCTTCAGGATTAGAAATAGCTGTTGAAATTTGAATAGCACGGTCAGGACGGAAGTTAGCAAATACTACTGAATCACCTGATTCTACCATACCATTTTTATCACATACAAAAGGAACTACAAATTCATCATAAACGCCCTTTTGATATGAGGCATCAATACCATCAAAAGGATTAGGATAATATTCACCCTTAGCAATAGTCATTGCATCATAGGCCTTTTGAATACGATCATAATTCTTATCACGATCCATTGCATAATATCTACCACCAACAGTAGCTACCTTTACATCGCCCTCATTAATAATCTTTTCAAGATATATTTTAGCAGACTTAGGAGCAACATCACGTCCATCTAAGAAGGCATGATAATATACATCCTTAACCCCTTTCATATGAGCAAGCTTACTTATAGCAATTATATGTGATGTATGAGAATGTACTCCTCCATCAGATGCTAAGCCAAAAATATGAAATTTTTTATTATTTTTTAAAGCATTATCAATAGCATCTAAAATTGCTTTATTTTCATTAAATTCGCCTGTTTTAATAGCATTATTGATTCTAGAAAGAGATTGCCAAACAATTCTTCCAGCTCCAATATTCATATGGCCAACCTCACTATTTCCCATTTGGCCCTCTGGTAAGCCAACAGCTTCACCACTTGCATTTAAAGTTTTAGCATTATATTCTTTAAATATTCTGTCTAGATTAGGTTTTTTGGCAAGACTAACTGCATTAGTTTGACTTGCGCTAGCAAGACCATATCCATCCATAATAACTAAACATACTGGTCTATTTTTCATCTTTTTTACACCTCGCTAATAATTATATAACAATTTATTCTATTCTTCCATATTTTTTTAAATAGAAATAATTATTTACGCTTACAGCACCTACCCATTTAATTTTAGCACTATCCTCTTCAGCATATTTATTATAGCCCCAATTACCTTCATAATCCCATAGACCATGAGGTTGAATTTTATCTATTATGCTATCTAACTGTAGGTCGATCATATTATTAAGCTCATTATCATTTAAAGCCATAGCACAATCTAGTGGATGAATTTTAGAATAATCATCAAAATCAAGACTAACATTTTCTTTAGCTAATTTAATTAATTTTTCTTCTATTTTTATAGCATCCTCCTGATATAGATTTAACTCTTTAATAATTTTTAAAAAGATATTAAAGGAAATAAATTCATACTTAGTAAGCTTTTCCATCTTATAGAAATCATTAAGCATAACATCAATCATTTTAATAGCCTTTTTATAATAAGCCTTTTTTTCATTACAAAATTTTAAAGTATAGCCTAATATAGCTGCCGTTGGATGATAGCCAAATAATAAACGATTATCCTCGGTATAGCTAAATTCCATACTATGGGCAAAATCATCATTAGTCTTTACATTAGGATTAAAGCGATTATCCTTTAATTCAGCACGATTATAAATAAAATTAAAGGCCTTATTAATTATTAAATCATAAAGCTCTAACTTACAATTTTTATCAAAATCACACATATCCATAATTCTTAAAGCTTCATATACCTGATATACACTGGCATTAGTATTATAATTATCAATATATAATCCACCACCAAAGCCACCATCCTTGGTAAGATAAAACATTAAGGCATCTAAAATAAAATCATGATCCATTGTATTATCTAAATAATTATAGATGGCTACATCTATATCTCTTGCAACATTATACATTTGTCTTGCAATATCAGCCTGCATAGCCTTAGTAAGCATCTTTTTCATTAATTTTTACCTCACTAAATAAATAAAATTACTAATCAATTTAAATAACAGCCTTAATTATTTTACAATAATATTAATAAAAATTAAAGATATACTACAAAAATACTTCTAAATATTTTATAATTAAAGGAAGGTGATATTATGATTACTATGCTTAATTATTACTTTTTTAAAAGATGCTTAGAAAGCTTACCTAATCATATAAAAAATAATTTAGAATATGATAATGACCTATTATTTAATTTATCTACATTTTTAGATTTAGGCTATTATTACAAGCTTTTTAATCCCATTAAAAAGGATAAATATAAACTAAATATAATTTTAAAATCTGATGATAGAATTTTTGATTTTGTTTTAGAATGCCTATATATTTGCAAAAAGAAAAATGATTATCAAGGACTTCTATTAATATATGCCATCTTAAGCAATAAAATATTATCAGACTACATTACTCCCTATATTAATTTATATGTAGATAAAAAGAATTCCTATCAAAAGCTTTCTAACATGATAGACTACTACTACACTAAAGCAATTGATAAAATCGATTTAACCAAAATTTCTATAGCCTCAATTTTTAAATGTGACTTTATCTATCATGATTTTATAGAACAAACAATTCATAATCCCCTAATTAAGGTATATAAATTTTTTTGCAGCAAGCCCTATTTTACAAGAGCCCTAAAAAGAAAAGAATTCTATTTTACCTATTGTACCTTATCAACAACAAAAATAAAAAAGCTAGGCTTTTTATTATTTGATTTAATAATAAATCACTTCAAAAAGCCTAAATTTAATCAATTTATTTATTCTAATAAGGTTAATACTACAATTTTTAATTTAGGCAAAAAGCCCTATTTAATTGGTGAAGAAACCTATAATTATAACTTTGATGAGCTATTAGACCAAGCTTTAAAGAAAACTAACACCTATATTGATGCTATAAATCAATATATACAATATGATAATGATAAGCAACTAAAAAAGTTATGGAATATTGATAAAAATGAAAAGCTAAATTAAAAGGGCTGTCTAACAGCCCTTTTAATCTATTTTAGCTACTAAAAGATACATATATAACTTTTCTGAATATTTAAAATAATAGATGTAGAATATATAGCTTTCAAAGAAT
>DVKU01000043.1 GCA_018715825.1 Candidatus Avacholeplasma faecigallinarum | reverse complement strand
ACCATTCGACTTGCATGTATTAGGCACGCCGACAGCGTTAATCCTGAGCCAGGATCAAACTCTCCATTGTCGTTTCTATCCTTCGCTCTTCTTTTCGAATTGCGTTTCGTTTCTTTCTTCGATTGCGTCGTATACAGTTTTCAAAGACCTAATTTTTCGCTTGCTTATTTAAGCACGCTCAATCATTTTATCAATTTTCATTTTTTTTGTCAATACCTATTTTATCTTTTTTTTGTTTTTTTGTTAATTATTTTCTTTTAATAAATTTATCTCTTCTTCCGTTAATAATCTATACTCTCCTTCAACTAATTTATCATCTAATTTTATTCCTCCAAAAGCAATTCTTTGCAAATAAGTAACATTGCAATTAACAGCTTCAAACATCCTTTTAACCTGATGAAACTTTCCCTCTTGAATTGTTATCAAGGCTTCATTTTCTCCTTTAATTTCTAAAAGCGCTGGAAGACATTTGTAGCCATCATCTATAACAATGCCCTCTTTAAATTTTATAATGGCATTATTATTTAATAAACCCTTATATTGAACATAATAGGTTTTATTTACATGATGCTTTGGCGAAAGTAGCTTATGTGCTAGCTTTCCATCATTTGTTAATAATAAAAGCCCAGTTGTATCTTTATCTAATCGCCCTACTGGAAATAAATTTCTATTTTCATAGCCATATATTAAATCTAATACTGTTGGATCATTATTATCAAATGTTGCACTTACATAGCCATCTGGTTTATTTAGCATTAAATAAATAAATTCATCATAGGATACATCTTCATTTGCCACAGTTATTTCATCAATTTGTGGATCAACTTTAAAATCATCATCTAAAACTACTTCGCCATTTACAAGGACATATCCCTTTCTAATTAATTCTTTAACCTCTTTTCGGCTACCATAGCCACAATGAGCTAATATTTTATCTAATCTAATCATCTAAATTATCTCCTTTACGTTTAAGCGTCTTTAAAAAAGCTTTTTCTTCTTTTGAAAATCTTGTTGAATCATTCATTTTAGAAATGGCTTTATTGATTATCCAATTATCTAATTTACATTTTTTTATATAGCTTGTAGTTAAGCTAGAAAACTTAATCATAGCCTCACATAAAAGCCAAGCTATTGCCATCTTTATATAATAATAGTCCTTATAGCATTCATCAATAATTGAAAAAATATAATTAATATGATCCATATCACAGTAATATCGCATTAAAATGATTAACAAAAAGCGAACTTCGTATTCTTTTTTTGAATCTTTATAATTTTGAACAAACAATAAAAAATCTTCTTTATGCTTAGCTACAATTTTTAAATTACACGCCAATTGGTCACACATAGCCCAGTTATTGATAATTGGAATTGTCTTTTGTAAATATTTTTTAACCAAATTATAATCTTTTATAAAAGTTAGCATAAAAATATGAATCATATCCTCTTCATAGCTATTATGAATTTCATCTAAAAAAAATAATTTATTATCATTTACCATTTTTTTAGCAATTTTCTTCATATCATCAGTGTATAATCCATAAACTTTTTTATCTGTTTTGATTATTTTATTCGTAAAAATAGCATTTTTAAAATTACCAAGACTTTCTAAAAGTTCTTCCATAAAAATCACCAAAAATATTTTAACATGATTATCTTTTATATAAAAGACCCTTAAAAAACAAAATTCTTGTTTCGCATTGAAACAAGAATTTGAATTTTTAATTATTTAATACTAAGTCTTTTTTAGTCTTATAACCGTTTGGATTTTTCTTTTGCCAATTCCAAGAATCTTTACACATATCATCTAAATCATATTGAGCCTTAAATCCTAATTCCTTAAATGCCTTATCACATGAAGCATAGCAAATAGCTATATCTCCTTGTCTACGTGGCTTAATAACATAAGGTATTTTAAATCCACAGGCCTTTTCCATTGCATCATGAACCTGTAAAACACTATAGCCTTTACCTGTTCCTAGATTATATGTTACTAATCCACTATTTTGGAATAATTTATTTAAAACTAAAACATGGCCCATTGCTAAATCACATACATGAATATAGTCTCTAACTCCAGTACCGTCAATAGTATCGTAGTCATCACCAAATACACCTAATTCCTTTCTTTTACCTATGGCTACTTGAGTAATATAAGGCATCAAATTATTAGGTATTCCATTTGGATCCTCTCCAATTAAGCCACTAGGATGTGCGCCAATTGGATTAAAATAACGCAACAAGGCTACATTTAAATTTGGATTAGCTTTACAATAATCTCTTAAAATATCTTCAATCATTAACTTTGTTCTTCCATAAGGATTAGTAACATGTAAATCAAATGTTTCATCAATTGGAACTCTTACAGGATCACCATAAACAGTAGCTGAAGATGAAAATACTAAATTATTACAATTATACTTTCTCATTAGTTCTAAAAGGTTTAAGGTTGATATTAAATTATTCTCATAATATTCTAACGGCTTTATAACAGATTCGCCAACAGCCTTTAAGCCAGCAAAATGAATTACAGCATCAATTTTATGATTTTTAAAAACCTGCTCAAAGCTTTTCTTTTTACAACAATCCTTCTTATAAAAAATAACATCCTTGCCAGTTATGGTCTTAATTCTATCAAATACTTCCATACAGGAATTACATAAATTATCTACAACAATAACCTCATATCCCTTATTAAGTAACTCTACACATGTATGTGAGCCTATATAACCAGCTCCACCTGTAACCAATATTGTTTTCATACAACACACCTCTTTTTAATTTTATTATTCTGTCCTTAAAGCAACAACTGGATCCTTTTTAGCTGCAGACCTTGCTGGAATCAAGCCTGAAATACAAGTCAATATAATACTTACTAATATCATAATAATTGCTTGATACCAAGGAAGAGAAGCAATAGTATATATTCCTGTCAATGAGCCTACAATTAGATTGACAATTAAAGACAATAAATATGTGACCAAAATACCAACAATACCAGCAGCTCCACCTATAATAAAGGTTTCAGCATTAAATAAGTGAGAAACATCCTTTTTTCGACCACCTAATGAACGAATAACACCTATTTCCTTTATTCTTTCCATTACTGAAACATAGGTGATAATTGCTATCATCACGCATGATACAACTAACGATAAAGCCGTAAAGGCTATTAAAGCGTATGTCACTATATCAATCATTGAATTTATCATAGTTATAATTAATTCTAGCATATCTGTATATTCTATATTATTTCTATCTTCCTTTAAAACAGTTACTGTTATATCTTGATTAGTATCCTCATCAAAATAAGTAAAAGTTAAATCGGTATCTTCATTCCATTTATCCAAATAGTCTGTAACTAAAAATTTTTCTTCAAAGCTTAAAGGATAAATCGCTATAGAATTAGGAATATCACAAATTCCAAGTTCTCTTAGTGAAGGTCCTAAATCAGTAGTTCCTGTCATTGAGCCTAAATTAAACATGATACTAGAATTGCTAGATGTTAATATGGTAGATTGATTATCTACCTTAGTACCATCATACTTATAATAATGGTAATTATAGAAAATCGCATCCTTTATATTTGTCATAGCTCCATCACTTACACCAAAAACAAAATCACCATTTTCATCAACCTTGTCTTTGGAATAATCATATAATTTAGATTTAAGTGCACTAGCTCTATGATAATCAACTAACTGTGGAGTATAATAAACTCCACTTGTTAAGGCTCCATATGAAATATCATCTTTTGGCTTTAAAATTCCTACAACTTTTAACTTCATGCCCTCATTTTCATCGATACCATCAGCATAAGCATTGTAAACGAATGGAGCATTAGCACTAGTTAAAGGATTAGTATTTTCAGTATAAATGGAGTCATTAGGATAATAAATAAGGTCTTTTCCTAAAATTTCTTCAAATGTAAAGGTAGTTTTTTTATCTGTTAGTCCTTGAGCCAAATTGATAAATTCATCCTGATTATAATATCCTAATAAGGCTAAAGTTAAATCATCTATCTCTTGATCTTTTCCTAGGACAATCATAATCTCATCAGCCTTTGTAGCAATTTTACTATCACCTAATAACTCATATTGTGATGCAATATATTCCTCATTAGGAATAGATTGACTTAAAATTGATACCTGATTAACCAAAAAACTAACATTGGAGTATTCACTAGTTTCTAACGTTTTAGTATACATTGTTTTTAAAGCCGTTAAAGAAACTCTTTCCTCACTAGCCGAATTATTTGGCTTAAAAGTTGTGTAAATATTATTGTTTAAATTTACTCCATAATAATATGCTATAGCATTAGAATACTCTTTTGGCATGGCCTTTATATAATTTACATATTCTCTAGTAATAGTATTATTCACAATGAAAGAATTATCACCAGTAAATTTTTCCGCAAAAAAAGCAAGTAATGAGTCTACTCTAATTTCATTATCCTTTATAAGCTCAAGCTTTTCACCAGTTGACATTTGGCCTAAAAATGCTTCTATGTCATAGGTTGTTTCATCTATTCTTATAGGATTTCCTGAAAGCATATCATCCTGCATACTATTAATATAGCCCTTAACACCTGATGAAACAGCCAATACCATTGAAACACCAATGATACCTATTGATCCTGCAAAGCATGTTAAAATTGTCCTAGCTCGTTTTGAAAACAAATTTTTAAATGATAACTTAAATGAAGTCCATAATGACATTTTTGCTTTTTCCTTGCCCTCATTAAAATTATCCTTGTTTTGATTATTTTCCTTTTGTTCATCCTCACTAGAAAATGGATTAGAATCCTCTACGACATTACCATCCAAAAGCTTTACAATTCTACTTGAATATTTGTATGCTAAATCTGGATTATGTGTTACCATAATAACAAGCTTTTCATGAGCTATTTCTTTTATTAGCTCCATAATTTGTACACTTGTTACTGTATCTAAGGCACCTGTGGGCTCATCTGCTAGTAATATTTCTGGTTCATTAACAAGAGCACGAGCAATAGCAACACGTTGACACTGTCCACCAGAAAGCTGATTTGGCTTTTTATTATATTGACCCTTTAGTCCAACTCTATCCAGGGCCCTTTTTGCCTTTTCTATTCTTTCTTGCTTTGACATACCTGAAATAGTAAGTGCAAGCTCTACATTACCTAAAATCGTTTGATGAGGAATTAAATTATAGCTTTGAAAAATGAAACCGATTCTATGATTTCGATATACATCCCAGTCTCTATCCTTATATTCCTTTGTCGATCTTCCATTGATAGTTAAATCACCACTTGTATACTTATCTAATCCCCCAATTATATTAAGCAAAGTGGTTTTACCACAACCTGATGGTCCTAAAATAGACACAAACTCATTTTTTCTAAAGCATAAATCAATACCCTTTAAGGCTTCAACTCTCATATCACCTACAATGTAATCTTTTTTTATTTGTTTTAACCTTAACATAATAATTTATTCCTCCTAAACAATATAATTATACACTTAATTATTGCAAATAAAATATCATTCTTTTAAAAAATTTAAAATATGATATAATCTTTAATATAAAGAGAAAGGAGCTATAATCTGATAATATAGATTATAAGAAAATATTATGCAAGATTTTCATGAACATTCATTAAATTTTGAAACTCTAATAAAGAAAATACCATCTTACCAAAAAGCCTCAGAAATAGCTGATATCCTATCAGTATTATCAGATGCAACAAGGCTTCGAATATTATGGCTATTATGTCACACCACTGAATGTGTAAGTGATATTGCCCTAGCTATAGGTATGTCAGCACCTGCCGTATCTCACCATCTAAAGCTTTTAAAACAGCATAAAATAATTCAAGCTAAAAAGGTAGGGAAGGAAATGCTTTATACTTTAGCTCAGAATCGCTATGCTGAATTAATTCACAATATGATAGATTCAATGCTGCAAATAAGTTGCCCAAATAAAGAAGATAATTAAATAGCAAATGATTTGTAAAATAATAAGGCTGATTGTTTAATCAGCCTCAGCTTGTTGACAAACTAGTCAACAAGCTTTTTTATATCAGTTATATAAAAATCGACACGTAGGTAAAGTCAAAAAAGTTATTCTCGATTTGTCTAAAGCGTGGTTTTTAATAATAATTATAAAAGGACA
>DVKU01000042.1 GCA_018715825.1 Candidatus Avacholeplasma faecigallinarum | reverse complement strand
CTTATAGTGTTGGTGATTATGGTATATCACAATCATTGTTTACTGATATAACTAGTGAGATACTTTCTGTAAGCTTAGAGGTTTTATTGGCCTTAGGATTAATAGTTTTGTTTTTCCTTATAATTCAATTTATCTATATTAAATTACCTAAAATACGTCTTATTCAAATAGGTATAGGAATTTTATATACTTTCGTGGGCTTGGTGATATTTTTAACAGCTGTAAATATTGGTTTTATGCCAATTGGATTTAAAATGGGAACTGAGCTAGCTAATAATTCTAAAATTGTTATTTGCATATTATGCTTTATATTAGGTATGGTTACCGTACTAGCAGAGCCTGCAGTTCATGTATTAACAAAGCAGGTTGAAGAGATTTCGACAGGTAGTATTTCTAAAAAGTCTTTATTGATTGCTTTATCAATGGGTGTTGGTATATCAATATTTTTATCTATGATAAGAATTATATTTGACTTTTCAATATTATATTATTTAATTCCTGGCTATATATTATCCTTAGGACTTGCCTTTTTCGTTCCAAAAATATATACTGCTATAGCATTTGATTCAGGTGGAGTAGCATCTGGACCATTAACATCAAGTTTTATATTGCCATTTGCTATAGGTGTGTGCTTAGTCTTGCAAGGAGAACAAAAAATAATGCAGGATGCCTTTGGTATTGTGGCCATGGTAGCCATGACACCATTAATTACCATTCAAATTCTTGGCTTTAGGTCAGTTTTATCTAAGCATGTTAAAGAAAGAAGTAGAATGCGTAAAATCATTGATGCTGATGATGAACAAATTATTAGCTTTATGGAGTAGGGGGATTATCTATGAATAATAAAAAACCCAAAAAAATAATTACCAAGTCTAATTTTTTAACGGCACCTAAAAAATTAAAGATTTTGGTTTCAATAGTAGAAAGATCTAAAGCAGCATTTTACTTAGATGTTTTGGAAGGCTACGATGTTAATTTTCAAACTATTATGTATGGAAAAGGTACAGCTCCAACAGAAATTAGCCATTATTTAGGATTATTAGATGATTCAAAGGCTGTTATTTTTAGCATTGTAGCTGAGGATAGAATTAACGAAATATTACAAGCCTATGAAGAAAAATATTTTAAAATTAAGCATGGAAAAGGTATAGCCTTTACTATACCCATTTCTTCAATTATAGGTGTAATGATTTATCAATTTCTAACTAATAAAGGAGAAAAATAGCTATGAGTGAAAAATATGAAGCAATTTTATGTATAGTAAATTCTGGATATTCAGAAACTGTAATGCAGGCTGCACGAAGCTGTGGTGCAAAGGGTGGAACAATATTAAATGCCCGCGGTACTGCAAAAGAAGAAACAGAAAAGCTTTTTAATATAACTATTCATCCGGAAAAAGAAATAGTTTTAATATTAGTACCTGTAGAAATTAAGGATAGTATTTTACATGCCATATATCGTCATGCCGGACTTGAAACTGATGGCCAAGGAATTGCCTTTTCTATACCTGTTGATGATATTGTTGGGCTAACAACCTTTAAAAAACCTATTACTGAATAATTTATGTATAAGCATTAAGTTTATGAGCATAATAAAATTGGAAAGGATGATATTATGACAAGAGTAAGCTGTAATGCTAAAACTTGTGGCTATAATGATTGTAGCCAATGTAATAAAAAGAATATTGATGTAGAGGGTTTATTTGCTAAAAGTAAGATTGGAACCTTCTGTCAATCTTTTAAAAATCCTCATGATAGTCAGGCAGTAATGAAGGAAATGGCTAATGAAATGTCATTAGATAGCAATATTCATGTAAGCTGTAGTGCAAATTATTGCCTACATAATAAGGATAATTATTGTGAGGCCAAAGAAATAAAAATTGGAACTGAAGAGGCTAAATATCGCAGTGAAACACAATGCGATAGCTTTAAGCTTCGTTAATAAAATCAAATAAAAATTTATCTATATTAGGAGTATGGCATAATTCAGGATGAAACTGTACTCCTAATATTTTTTTATATAAAATAGCTTCTATCTCACCATCAACTGATAATCCAATTATTTTTAGGTTGTACCCTAAATTATTTATTGATTGATGATGAAATGAATTTAGAAGCTGATATTTATTATTAAAATTTACAAAATGATTGTTTTTATTGTGAAAATAAATATCTTGTTTTAAACTACCGTTAAAAAATACATTTAAACTTTGAATGCCTCTACATATTCCAATTATTTTTTTATTTAAAATGATTGATAAGGCTATTAATTTAAAATCTAATCGATCATTATAGCTATTAATATTAAAGGAAGTAGAATTAGTTTGATTATAGTATTTAGGGTCTATATCAAAACCACCAGGAATAATAACAACATCTATATTATCGATTTTTGACTTCATATTAAGAATTTCAATTGTGTTTGAAAATTTTTTAAAATACGATAGGTAGCTATCATTTAAGTAGTAGCGACCTTTATCGTATCGACAGGCTATGCCTATATTCATTTATATCACCTAAATAATTATATTTAAAAAAAAGATAAATATGAAAAAAA
>DVKU01000041.1 GCA_018715825.1 Candidatus Avacholeplasma faecigallinarum | reverse complement strand
CTGTAACTTTTACAAAAAAATATAAAACCTAATTAAACTATAATACTAAAAACATAATACCCTCTTTCAAAGATAATGTCTAATTCATTTAACATTATAGCACCACAATACATTTTTGTAAATGTTTTTTTACATATGCAACAATGCATAGACTATTGTTTTATATCACTAATTGACAAAAAAGTCAAATTTTTTTTAATTTTTTATAAACTTTTCTAATTTTATTTTGCACGAATTTTTTTAAGAAGTGTTTTTCCTTAAATTTAATAATTTAACTATATTTATAAATATTTTTTCAAAATGAATTTTTTTTCAAAAATAACTTGATTATTTTATTTAAATAATGTATACTAGAGAGGCTGAAAGATTTTATTATACGCTTAAGGAGGTTAGAACCATGGCTAAATGTTATATAACTGGAAAAACAACAGTAACAGGTAACAGAAGATCACATGCTTTAAATGCTACACGTCGTACTTGGAAAGCTAATCTTCAAACCGTACATATCAAAGATGAAAATGGAAATGTTAAAAAAGTTAAGATTTCTGCTAGAGCTTTGAAAAAGGGAAATATTGAAAGAGCTTAATACTTGCATCTAACCGGCTATTGCCGGTTTTTTTGCTAATTTAAAGATAATACGGCAGTGCACAAGCAGCTGCCGTATTATCTTTTTCTATTAAAGCCGTTAAGAAGAAAAACTAAAAATTTTGGTAATTTGATTATAACAATTTTCTTCATAGACTATCACCTTAGTAATATTGTATGAAGTAATCAAATTAATTATTCTTAATATTTTGGGCATTAGCTATAGGATCAGCTGCATTACAAATATAAGATCCTACTACTGCTAGGTCAATATAGTCCTTTACATTTAAAATTGTATTATCGTTTATACCCCCATCAATATTAATTAAATACTTATAATTATTTTTCTCTTTTAATGAATACAACCTTTTTACCTTTTCTATACTGCTTGGCATAAACTTTTGACCACCAAAGCCTGGCTCAACTGACATAACTAAAACCATATCAACTTCAGGCAAAAAGCTTAAAATACTATCAACACTAGTGTTAGGTTTTATAGCTATACCAGCCTTACATCCACATTGATGTATTAAATTGATTGTTTGTTGAACATCACATTTAGCTTCAACATGAAATGTAATATATTGACTTCCTGCTTCAGCAAATTGCTTTATATAATTTTGAGGATATTCTATCATTAAATGCGTATCAAAATCTATATTTGTTAGCTTTCGTAATGATTTTATAAAAGTATAGCCAAAAGAAATATTAGGAACAAATACTCCATCCATAACATCCATATGAATATAATCAACATTAGGAAGTAATGTCTTTAAATTTTTTTCAACATTAGCATAATCTATAGTTAAAATTGATAATGAAACTTTCATTTTTTTCTCTCCTTATTAGTCATTAATTGTTGCATTTTCAAATAATTATCATAGCGTGATTTTAAAATTTTATTGTCTAATACAGCTTGATAAATAGCACAGCCTAACATATTTGGTAAATGAATACAATCCTTAAATTTACAACTATAATCATTAAATTCTTTAAATAAGCTAGGTAGCTCATACTTATCTATATTAGAAATATCTAATTTTGAAAAGCCTGGTGTATCACCAATAAAACCATCTTTGTATGCATAAAGATTAGTTTGCCTTGTCGTATGTTTACCACGACCAAGGGCCATCGAAATTTCCTGAGTTTGAAGCTTAAATTCAGGAATAAGAGCATTTATTAAGGTTGATTTTCCTGCCCCGGTTTGACCTGATAGAACTGTAATTTTACCAGCTAAGGCATTTGATACTTCTTCTATTCCTTCCTTACTTATACTATTAACAAATATTATTTGATAGCCTAAATTTTTATAATACAATAAATCATTTTTTAAAAGTTCTAATTTAGTCTTTTCTATTTTATCAATTTTAGTAATAACTATAACCGGAGTAATACCTTGCTTTAAGATATTAACTAAAAATAAATCTAGTAAATAGAATGAAAAATCTGGTTCGCAGGCAGCAAATACCAATAATATTTGATCAACATTGGCAATATCTGGTCTAATGAGTTGATTTTTTCTTGGTAAAATTTGATCTATCATATCATTTTTTACCAAAACAATATCTCCTACCTTTGGAGAATTTTTTATAGTCAGTAAAGTGGCTTTTTTACTCATTGACTTTTCATTTATACCAACCATTTTTTCACTACGCAATTTACCTCTTGCCTTAATGCTAACAATATTATTATCATCTAATAAGACCTTGTAAACTCCACCATTTAAATTGATTATTCTTCCCTGCATACTTTCTCCTATTTAGCTACATATATTTCAATACCATTACCATAATTAATTTTTATAATATTATCACTTTTTAATGTTGAATCTACATATATTACCTCATATTCATAATTTAATTGCTGTAATATATCAACAAATTCAACTAAGCTTATCGTTGAAACATCGCTCGGCATACCCTTAGATACATAAATATCAAAAGAATAAGCATTACCCTTTTTTATTAATGTCCCCTCTAAAACAGATTGAAATACGACTGTATCCTCTTGGATGGGAGCATAATAATAAATAACGTTGTAATTTAGTTGAAATTTATCTAACAATTTCATTGCATCTATTATATTCATTCCTGCAAGATTAGGCATTTGTATATAATCATCATTTATAACGACCTTAAAAACTAATTCGTCTCCAGATTTTATCACATCATCACTTGTAAGTGATTGCCAAATGATTTGTCCTTGAGGATAACTATTATCTACTACATAAACAACCTTATATAGTAGGTCATAATTCTTACAAAAATTTTCAATATTTTTTATTTCATCATCAAACAACAAGCCTGTAAAATCTTCGTAGTATTTTGGCATTTTATTATAAACATAGACATCAATATAATATGTCTCATAAATCTTACTTCCAGCTTTGGGAAATGTTTTTTGAACAATAGCTTGCTCACCATCAACATAAAAAATATTGTATTTAACTTTATTTTCGTTTAAAACTTCTTCCATCTGTGGTTCAGTCAAGCCAACAACATCTGGAACAATTAACTCTTTTTTAGGAAAAAACTTATTAGCTAAAAATAAGTAATATACCCAAAACAAGCCAATAATCATAATTATAATCCATAATATTTTAGTAGATTTCATAAAATCACCCACTATTATTTTTTATCAATTATGAAAAAATATGCCTACTATTTAAGATGTTTACTCCTTAATTGACCACAAGCAGCATCAATATCAGCACCTTGCTCCTTACGAAGTTGAACATTAAGTCTTCTTTTCTTTAAATAATCAAAAAAGGCAATCATACTTTCCTTAGTTGAACGTTTATAAGGCTTTTCTATAACTTCATTATAAGGTATTAAATTTATATAAACATTTAATGAATGCAATAAATCGGCAAGCTCTCTAGCACAATCTAATGAATCATTTATATCTTTTAATAAAATATATTCAATAGTAACTCGACGATTAGTCTTGTTAATATAAAATTCTATGGCCTTAATAACCTCTTTGATAGGGTAAGCCTTATTAATAGGCATAATTTGATTTCTAATCTTATCATTTGGAGCATGTAAAGATATAGCTAAATTGACCTGTAAATCAAAATTTGCATATTCATATATCTTATCTACAATACCACATGTTGATACAGTAATATGTCTAGCACCTATTTCTAAAGAAAGAGGATGATTAATAATTTTTAAAAATTTTATTACCTCATCATAATTATCAAAAGGCTCTCCTATACCCATAACAACAACATGACTAATTCGCAAATTGGTAATAATAGAAACCATTAACACCTGTAAAACCATTTCAGATGCTGTTAAGTTTCTAAGTTTCTTTTTCATACCACTAGCACAAAACATGCATCCCATATTACAGCCAACCTCTGATGTAACACAGACACTATAGCCATAATCATGAGTCATCAAAACAGTTTCAATTAAATTCCCATCACAAAGCCTAAATAAAAACTTAATTGTTCCATCTTGAGATTTTTGTTTTGTAACACATTCTAACCTTTCAAGGTAAAAATCTTTTTTTAATTTTTCTATAAAGTCACGCTTCATATTAGTAATTTCATCAAAAGAAGATATTTTTTGTCTATAAAGCCAAGGTAATAACTGGTTTACTCTATATGGCTTTTCTCCTAATGATTGAAAATAATTAACAAGCATTTCCTGTGTATATCCATAGATGCTTTGCATATAAATCACCGCATACATTATACAAAAAAAAGTGATTAAAAAAAAGACCTAACCATAAAAATAGACTATACAATTCATAAATATAGGCTTTCTTATTGCAACAAAACATTTTATAAATAGAAAAATCCTTCAAATTATTTAGTCAATCCAAATAATTTGAAGGGTTTGTTTTATTCTCTTATTTTAGCTTTATAAACATAATCTAGGCGATTCAATATTGATTTAACAATCTTATCAACATCAGATGTTTCTAATGTTTTAGAATTATCTTCAAATGTCAATTTTACTGCTAAAGATTTTTCATCATCTGAAACATTTACACCTGTATAAACATCAAAAAGCTCTATTCCAGTTAAAATCTTTTTACCAGTTTGCTTAATCAACGATAAGATATCATCGGCTAAAATATCCTTCTTGCAAACAATTGCTAAATCTCTAGAAATACTTGGGAATTTATTAATTGGTTTATATTCAAATTTATTTTCCTCATTTATAATATCCTCTAAATCAATTTCCAAGGCAATTGTGGTAGAAATATCCATCTCCTTAGAGAATTTAGGATGCATCTGACCTATTACTCCAATAATCTTATCATTATGAATTATAGCTGCACATCTTCCAGGATGAAATGACTTAATATCCTGATAAGGCTTATACTTAACTGAAACATTTAATTTAGCAAACAAATCATCTAAAATTCCCTTTAATAAATAGAAATTAGCGTTTTGTTTTTCTCCATTCCATAATAAGGAATTAAAAATGCCACTCATAGCTATTGCTAGCTTAGTAGTTTCTGATTTCATTGAATATGTTTTACCAATTTCAAATAAAGCTAAATTATCAATTTTTCTTGCCTTATTATACTTTACTGCATCAATCAAACCATTTAAAAGGCTTTTACGCATAACAGCTCTATCTTCAGTCATTGGCATCATAACTTCAATTGGTTCATCTTGATTATTTGTATATAAATTAAGATCCTTTTTATTAATTAAAGAATATGATATAACCTCATTTAATCCCATACTTGCTAAAATTTGACGAATTAATCTAATTCTTTTTTGAGAGTATGTTAGATAACCCTTATCTGATGTTTCAGCTAAAGTAGTTGGTATATTATCATAACCATAAATTCTACTTACATCTTCTGTTATATCTTGAATAGAAGGCTCCAAATCCATTCTTCTAGATGGAATGGTAATATGATATACATCACCATTAATAGTATAACTATATGCCAAGCGATCAAATATTGATTTCATTTCACTATCACTAATGTCAGTACCTAAAATAGAGTTTATCTTCTTAGATGTAACATCAACAGTTTTTACATCAATTGTCTGTCTTACATCCTTACATACACCATCTAAAACCTCACATTCAGCTAGATTTTGCATTAAGCTTGCAGCATAATCTAGGGCTCTTTCAACACGGTAGTAGTCAACTTTTCTTTCAAAACGAATTGAAGATTCACTCTTTAAGCCTAGTTTGGCAGACGTTTTTCTAATTGATAGAGGATCAAAATATGCAGCCTCTAAAACGATATTTTTAGTGGTTGGCAATACCTCAGTGGATAATCCACCCATAACACCAGCTACACAAATAGCCTTTTTACCATCAGTGATGACGATGTCATCTTCGTTTAAATCTCTTTCGATATTATCCAAAGTTACTAATTTTTCGTTATTATATGCTGTTCTAACCTCTATAGTATCACCCAATAAATCAGCATCGAATGCATGTAATGGCTGACCAAGTTCCATTAAAACATAATTGGTAATATCAACGACATTATTAATAGGACGAATACCACTAGCTATTAATCTTGCTTTCATCCAATTTGGTGAAGGTTTAATTACAACATTTTTTAAATATCTAGTACAATACTTTAAACACTTATCAGTTTTAACGCTTATATTCATTGGATTTTTAGATTTACTAACTTTAAAAGTTGGATTAATAGTATTAACTTTTTGATTTAGGGTTGCCCCTAAGTCAAAAGCAAATCCCTCAATTGATAATAAATCTGATCTATTAGATGTTAAATCTAGATCTATAACTATATCATCAAATCCTAAATACTTTAGTGGATCTTCACCAACAATTGCATCATCATCTAATAAACAAATACCATTTTTAAATCTTACATCAACATATTTCTCTTCAATTCCTAATTCCTGTAATGAGCATAGCATACCATTAGACTCTACTCCTCTAATTTTAGAAGGTTTAATCTTAAAATTACCTGGTAATACTGCTCCTGGTAGGGCAACAATAACCTTTACGCCACTCTTTACATTAGGTGCACCACATACTATCTGTGATACTTCATTAGGTTTAATTTCTACCTTACATACGTGAAGATGATCACTATTAGGGTGCATTTCACATTCTATAACTTTACCAATAACTAAATTAGTAGCATTTACTAATTTTTGATATGATTCTATCTCACAAATATGAAAGCTAATTTGCTTAAATAATTCATCATCTGTAATGTTATCTAAATTAAGATATTCCTTAACCCAATTTTTAGATATTTTCATACTACTTAACCTCCTTAAATTGATTTAAGAAACGTACATCATTGATATAAAAATTTCTTATATCATCAATTCGATATTTTAACATTGTAATACGTTCTATTCCTATACCAAAAGCAAAGCCTTGAATTTCATTAGGATCATAGCCACACATTTTTAAAACATTATTATTAACCATTCCTGCTCCTAATACTTCAATCCAACCAGTTTGTTTGCATGTAGGACAACCTTTGCCATTACATATACCACATGATACATCAACTTCAACAGATGGTTCTGTAAATGGGAAGAATGATGGACGTAATCGAATTTGTCTATCTTTATCAAACATTTTTCTAGCCATCTCTAAAAGAGCTCCCTTTAAGTCAGCTAAAGTAATATTTTTACCTAAAACCAAACCCTCACACTGCATAAATTGATGAGAATGAGTAGCATCATCTTGATCTCTTCTATATACCTTTCCTGGACAAATTATTTTGATTGGTGCACCATTTTTTAAAAGCATAGTCCTTACCTGAACAGGTGATGTTTGACTTCTTAATAATAGCTCAGGATTAATGTAAAAAGTATCTTGCATATCTCTTGCTGGATGACCTTTTGGTAAGTTTAGCTTTTCAAAGCAATATTCATCAGTCTCAATTTCAGGTCCTTCGGCAACAGTATAGCCCATACCAATATATAAATCTTCTAAATCCATAATAGTTTGATTAAGAGGATGGATACTACCAACAGATAGACTAACACCTGGTAGAGTTACATCGATAGTTTCATTTTTAAGCTTTTGATCAA
>DVKU01000040.1 GCA_018715825.1 Candidatus Avacholeplasma faecigallinarum | reverse complement strand
AAGCTGTTTTATACTTTGATTTAATTAAAAAATCATTAACCAGTTTATAAACACTAATTTTATATACAATTTTGCATAATTGTATTTTAACCAAAAATAATAATTTTTATATTATTTTTTAATATAAATTTAATTATTATCTAAATTTATTGTGCTATAACTCACATAATGATATAATTATATAAATAAAATAAAGGAGCTAATGATAATGTTTTGTAAATATTGTGGTAACGAAATTACACAAGATGATAATTTTTGTTCATCATGTGGAAACAAATTAAAAGATGATTTAATAAGCCAATACGATAATACAGATTCTATGAGTATTGGTTGGGGAATTTTAGGATTTTTCATCCCCGTTGCTGGTTTAGTTTTATTTTTAGTATGGCAGAATTCAAAGCCAAATTCAGCAAAAGCAGCTGGAATAGGTGCTTTAATAGGATTAATAGTATCCGTAATTTGCTATATTGCATTGTTGTTTTTATTCTTTATATTTTTCATTTATAATCTTTCCTATTATAGCGTTTTAATTTAAAAATAAATATTTTTTATTTTAAGCTTAAAAATTAAATATACTATTTATAAATAGTTGTTATATTAGAAATAAAATGATATAATTTTTATAGAATTTACATCTTTTTAAAAGGGGGAACAAAAATGTATTGTAAAAAGTGTGGCCAAGAAATTCCAGATGGAACAAACTATTGTCCTAATTGTGGAGCTAACCAAAATTCATATTCTCAATTTCAACCATCAGATGATACTGGTAGTATCGGTTGGGCTGTACTTGGTTTTTTAATACCAATCGTAGGATTAATATTATTTTTAGTTTGGTTCCAATCAAAACCAAAAAATGCCAAAAAAGCTGGTATTGGTGCTTTAATTAGCGTAATACTAAGCATAATATTTACCATTATTTATGCTGTTATGTTTGTTGGCCTTGTAAATAGTTTATATTAATATAATTCTAATAAAAATAAGCCTTCAGTGCTAATTTATGATAATTAGTACTGAAGGTTTTTTTAATCTAAAATATGATATAAAAAGTGAGGTGTCTGTTCAAGCCAACTTGGCCAATCATGAGGCTTATCATATCCCCAATAATCAAACCAAGCAGGAATATTTAAGCGTTTCATTTGAGCGTTTAATTCCCTTGTATCAGCTAGGCATTCCTCTTCCCAACTACCCTGACCAACACAAACGATAATTCTATTTCTTCTATAAATATCGACAAAAGGATGATTATTATCCATAGATTTTAAAGAATCAAGAGGCGAATTTAAAAATGTTAGCTCATCAGAATAATTTTTTACAAAAAAGCCACTATGATATATACCTGACAAAGCTAATACGGCATCAAAAATATCTGGCTTACGTACAAAAAAATTCATGGCGTGATATGCTCCCATTGAACATCCATATACTAATATACCACTAGCTACACCGCCACCATTACCATAGGTATTTATTTCATAAACACGGTGAACAAATTCCTCTACAATATAACGATAATAGGCCTCTTGATATTGCATACGGTCATAAGGATTTTTCCATTCTGCACTCCAAGTATCAATATCTACAGAATCAACACAAAAAACTTGGATTCTACCCTGATCGATATACCAACGCATCGATTCAATTATACCTCTATTTTCATAATCATAGAATCTACCGTTTTGACATGGAAAGGCAATACATGGTTTTCCAGCATGACCATATACCTTAAATTCCATATCCCTATTTAAATTATAGCTATACTCTTTATAATACTCAACCTTCATAATATTTACTCCTTTGGCTTATGCTTCTTTTTTTGGCCTTGAATTGTTACGACCATATCATCTTCTATACTGGAAGTAATAAAAGCATTACTTCCTATAGTTGTATTATTACCTATTATAGTTTCACCTCCAAATATTGATGCTCCTGAATAAATGGTAACATTATCCTTAATTGTAGGATGACGCTTACTACCTTTAAGTTTTTGCCCTGCCCTTAATGACAAAGCTCCTAAAGTAACACCTTGATATATTTTAACATGCTCACCTATTTCACATGTTTGACCAATAACTATTCCTGTTCCATGATCTATAAAAAAATACTTTCCAATCGTAGCACCAGGATGAATATCTATACCAGTTTTACTATGAGCATATTCTGATAAAGCTCTAGGCAAAATTGGCACCATCAACTTATATAAGATATTTGCTATACGATAAGTAAATATAGCCGTAAGTCCCGGATAGCATAAAATAATTTCAGTTGTACTTGATGCAGCTGGATCACCAGCATATAACGCTTCAATATCAGTCCTTAAGGTCTGTTCAACTAAAGGTAATTGGTCAATAAAATTATTAATTATCTTGTCATTATCAAATGTCATATTTTCAATTTTAGAAACCACATCTAATAAATTAGATAATTCTAGTTTAATCGTATTTAAAAGATTTATAAAATAATCATCTTCAGCATCGACACTTTCTACAAAGCCTGGAAACAATATAGCTTTTACATGTGCTAAAAATAAAATTATATCTTCCATAGAAATAACATCATTGCTTATTGGTTGTTTTCTTTTATCAATAAGCCATTGCTTAACAATATCATTCATACTAATTCTCTCCTTATTATAACTATTATATGTCATTTTATTTCATTTTTAAACAAGAAAAGTATATTTATTATTCAATTTTTATTGTATAATAGGGCTTGAGGTATATAAAATGAAAACTATAGAAACTAAAATCATAACAGCTGAGGTAGCTAGGCTTTGTATTGAGGCTGCTACTTATATAGAAGAGGATGTTTTTAATTGCTTAAAAAAGGCTTTTAATAATGAAAATGGATTAGCTAAAAGCATTTTACAACAAATTATTTTAAATGATGAATTAGCTTTTAAAGAGAATATACCAATGTGTCAAGACACTGGCATAACTATTGTCTTTGTAGAAATTGGTAATGAGGTTTTTATTAATGGCGATATTTATGAAGCTATCAATAATGGTGTTAAAGAGGGCTATATTAATGGCTATTTAAGAAAAAGTGTTGTAAAATCACCATTAAATCGTATTAATACACAAGATAATACACCTGCAATCATACACATAAAGCATACACTTGGTGACAAGCTAAAAATAACAGTTTGTCCAAAAGGTGCTGGAAGTGAAAATATGAGCAGGGTTAAAATGCTCGTTCCAGCTGATGGTATTAATGGAATTAAAAAATTTGTTATTGATACTATCGTAGAAGCTGGAGGTAGAGCTTGCCCACCACTAGTTGTTGGGGTAGGTATAGGAGGAGATTTAGAAAAATCAGCTCTTATTGCTAAAGAAGCTTTGACAAGGCCTATCGACGATGAATCAGAAGATTTAGATGCTAAAAAATTAGAACATGAACTTTTTGAAGAAATTAATAATCTAGATATTGGTCCAATGGGATTACACGGAAAAACAACCTGTTTAGCTGTTAAGGTTAATCTTTTTCCTTGCCATATCGCATCATTGCCAGTTGCCGTTAACTTGCAGTGTCATGCTTCTATACATAAGGTGGTGATTTTATGATTATACATTATCCAAAGGATAAGCACCTTTTAACAAAGCTAAAAGCTGGCGACATTGTTTCATTTAGTGGCGTCATCTATACTGCTAGAGATGCTGCTCATATGAGACTACAAAAAATGCTACAAAATAATGAGCCTTTACCAATTGATTTTAAAGATGCCTTTATCTATTATGCTGGACCTACTCCTACTAAGCCTGGAAAGGTAATAGGTTCAATCGGCCCAACTACTTCTTCTAGAATGGATGGATTTATGCAAATGATGAAGGATCTAAATGTTACTGCTACAATTGGCAAAGGACCTAGAAGTGACGCATGTACACAATTTTATATGGACAATCATATATTATACTTTATAACAACAGGTGGATGTGGGGCTTTATTATCAAAAGCTGTTACAAAAGCTGAGGAAGTTGCCTTTTTAGATTTAGGTCCTGAATCTATTAAACGACTTGAGGTTAAGGATTTCACAATGATTTGTGCAATCGATTATTATAATAATAATATTTTTGGGGGAAAATAAAAATGAATTTAAAAGAACAAGCTTTAAAGCTTCACAAGGAAAATCATGGAAAGCTAGAAATTAAATCAAAGGTTAGAATTAAAAATTTACAAGACCTATCATTAGCCTATACACCAGGAGTTGCCTATGCCTGCAAAGAGATAGAGCAAGATAAGGATTTGGCCTATGAGTATACATCAAAGGCCAATATGGTAGCTGTAATTACAGATGGTTCAGCTGTCTTAGGATTAGGAAACATCGGTCCTTATGCTGCTATACCAGTTATGGAAGGAAAATCAATATTATTAAAAGAATTAGCTGGAATAGATTCAATTCCTTTGTGCTTAGATACTCAAGATACCGAAGAAATTATCAAAACCTGTAAATACCTAGCTCCAACCCTAGGAGCAATTAATTTAGAGGATATTTCTGCACCTAGATGTGTAACAATTGAAAGACGTTTGATTGAGGAATTAGATATACCAGTTTTTCATGATGACCAACATGGTACTTCAATTATAGTTGCTGCCGCTTTTTTAAATATTGAAAGATTTACTAAGAAAAAACTATCTGAAATGCGTGTTGTTCTATCAGGCACTGGAGCTGCTGGCTCAATGGTTGCCAAAATGCTTAAAAAGATAGGAGTTAAGGAAATAAATGCTTATAATATAACAGGTGTTGTTGATAAAGCAAAATATGATTCTTATGACTTTTTAATAAAAGAATTGATAGATCAAAACATTTTTGATACTCCAAAGAATCATGATAACACCCTTGCTTCTATTATGAAGGGCGCTGATGCCTTTGTTGGAGTATCTGCAGCCAATCTAGTAACAAAGGAAATGGTAAAATCCATGAATAAAAATCCTATTATTTTTGCTATGGCAAATCCAACTCCCGAAATATCATATAATGATGCCAAGGAAGCTGGAGCTTACATAGTAGGTTCAGGTAGATCAGATTTCCCAAATCAAATCAATAATGTTTTAGCCTTCCCAGGTATTTTTAAAGGTGCATTAAAGGTAAGAGCTTCTAAGATTAATGAGGAAATGAAGCTTGCAGCTAGCTATGCAATTGCTAATATAATTGCTGATGATGAATTATCATGTGATTATATTGTTCCTTCTGCCTTTGATAAAAGAGTTGTCCCTAGTGTTATGGAAGCAGTTGCAGAGGCTGCTATTAAAACAAATGTTGCCAAAATTAAAAATATTTAAAGGTTGATTCAATATTTCCAAAGTATAAAAAGACATGACTAAAATCAATGGTCATGTCTTTTTCATATCTAAAATTATTTAATTTTCTAGTTTTTCAAACTTTTCAATAATCTTAGCAACAAGTGGATGGCGTACAACATCAAAGCGATCAAAAACAATATAACCAACCTCAGGTAACCCTTTTAATAGATTAGCGCTTACCTTAAGACCTGAACGCTTTGAATTTGGTAAATCAACCTGTGAAATATCACCTGTCACTATCATTTTTGAATTAAAGCCAAGACGAGTTAAAAACATTTTAAGCTGATCTATAGTCGCATTTTGAGCCTCATCTAAAATAATAAAAGCATTTTCTAAGGTTCGTCCACGCATATAAGCTAGTGGGGCAATTTCAATTACCTGCTTTTCAATTAATTGTGAAACGGCTTCTACACCTAGCATATCATATAATGCATCATATAAAGGTCGTAAATATGGATCAACCTTTTCCTTTAAATCACCTGGTAAAAATCCTAATGACTCTCCAGCCTCTACAGCTGGTCTTGTTAAAATAATTTTATCAATATTTCCCTTTTTTAGTTGAGTCACTGCATAACAGACTGCTAAATAGGTTTTTCCTGTTCCAGCCGCTCCAATTGAAAAAATTAAATCCTTTTTATCTAAAAGGTCAATATAGTCTTGTTGCTTTAAGGTCTTAGCATAAATCGGCTTATTATGAAAGGAATGCCCTATTGCCTTACGATTTTGTAAAAACTTTAAATATTCTCCTTCCAAAGAATTTAATACGATATTACATACATAAACGATATCTCGTGATGTAATATTAAATGATAATTGAGACATTTTAACTAATAAAGTAAAAATTTTATCTAGGGTATCACAAGTTAATTCATCATCACAGCTACATAAAATACTTTCACCATGAATATCAATTGAGCATTCAAATTTTTCCTCTAAAACCTTTAGGTTAGAATTATGACTACCACTAATATTTTTCATATCATTAATATTTTCTATTTTCGTTTTTAACTTCATTAATCATACCTCCATTATACTTCCTTAAATTCACCTATTGACTCTAACTTTTTTAATATAAACACAAAGCTATATTTGTCTTCTTCCTCAGTTGATTGATAAA
>DVKU01000039.1 GCA_018715825.1 Candidatus Avacholeplasma faecigallinarum | reverse complement strand
TTTTTTTCATTTTTCACTTGATTTATTTATAGTAGGCTTTTTTTTATAAAAAGAAATTAGTTCTTTTTTTAAATCATAAATATTATTAATCACCTTTATATTTTGCCAATGACTTGGCATTAATGAGGTATAACGATTATATAAAAATCTATTATCTAAAAGGATAGCAATTCCTTTATCCGTTTCGCTTCTTATAACTCTACCAACAGCTTGAATAACCTTAGTAAAGCCTGGATACGTATAGGCATAATCAAAGCCTTGTTGATATAAATTATCAAAATAATCTTTTAAAATATTATTTTCATCACATATCATAGGAAGTCCAACCCCTACAATTATAACACCACTTAACGCTTCACCTATAAAATCAATACCTTCTGAAAATAATCCACCCATCACGAAAAAGCCCACTAAAGTTTTTTTACTATTTGTAAATTTTTCTATGACCATATCTCTATCATCCTCACTCATATTATTAGCTTGGATTATATAATCATATTTAAAGTCATTCATGCAATCAACAACCATTTTCAAATACTGATAAGACGGGAAAAACACAATATAATTACCAGGATGATTTTCACAAACTATTTCAATTGTTTCGATTATTGTATCAATTGAATTAGCTCTATCTTTATATTTAGTCGAAATTTTGTTGTTAATTATGATATCTAAATTATTAGGATCAAATGGTGACTGTAGCTGTAAAAACTCTCCTTCACCTTTAGTTAACAAATTGATGTGATAGTCAATTGGATACATAGTCGCTGAAAAAAATACAATAGCTTCTATAGATTCATTTATGGTTTTTAATAAAAAAGTTGAAGCATCCAGGCAATAATAATCAATATTGACAACATCATCCTTTAAATAAACAAGCTCCTTATGATAAGCACCAAATAAATCAGCAATTCTATTAAAGTCTAAAATTTTAAAGTATGCATCCATTATCTCATCCTTATTAGGGATTTTTTTATTATCAGCAAAAATTTGATCACACTTTAAAGCTATGTTTTTTAAGCAAGAATTTAAATTTAGATCAGGAACATCACTTGTATACAATGTCTTTTCCTTTAAAAATTCTCTATAGCCATTAATTATCTCTAATGCCTTATTGCATTCATTTCTAAGCGATGGCTTATATCCATTTAAGTGTGATCTTAAAGTCCTAATATCGATTTCATTAATTGAACATGAAAACATTTTTTTACTTCTAGAAATTAAATTATGAGCCTCATCTACTAAAACCTTAGGTTTATAGGTATCGTCTTCAAAATATCTAATTAAATGGGCCTTAGGATCAAAAACATAATTATAATCGGCTATAACAATATCACAAAAATAGGATAAATAAAGACTAAATTCAAAAGCACATATTTTTCTTTTATTACTAATATTTAAAATTGTTTCTCTATCATAAACATCATAATTTTTAAATATTTCCAATGTAGCCTCTTTTAATCTATCATAGTAGCCTATCGCATACGGACATTCCTCAGGATTACAATTTTTTAACTTGGCATTACATATTTTTCTTTTAGCTGTTATATCTATAGCCTTAATTTTTAAACCCTTTTGCTTTAAAATATTTATAGCTTCAATAGGAGCATTTTTGCCACTACCTTTAGCCGTTAAATAAAAAAGCTTATTATTAGACTTTAAAGTCTTTAGCGCGGCAAACATAGTAGCCATAGTTTTGCCAATACCAGTTGGAGCGATTGCATATAAAATTCCTTTTTTATTCATAACCTGATAGACTGCCTTCATTAATTGACGTTGACCATCACGCATTACAAAAGGAAACTTAACTGTCTTAATAGTCTCTTCCTTAACAACCTGACTTTCCTTAAGCATATTTAAAAAGTCAATGTATTTTTCTAAAACATCAAAAGTAAAATCCTCTAATGAATCTAATGATTCAATTATATCAAAGCTTAATGTCTCAAAATCAACTGCACTTATATAAGTTAATCGCAAATGAATACTATCTAATCCATTACATAGCATATAAAGATAACCATAAATTTTTAACTGAGCTAAATATTCTCTATTAGAATTAATATTTAATTCAGTTAAATCCTTTATTGTCGACTTAATTTCTTCAATAATAATTTCATCATTGATATTTAAAACACCATCAATAAAGCCATGTAATATATATTCATTATTTAAATATGTTACTTCTTTTTTTACATATACTTCCTTGAAAGATTTTTCATTATATTTAGATTGTAGATATTCATGAGCCTTTTTACCTTTTAATAAGTCATAAGTAGAAAATAATTCAGAAGTTAAATTACCACTTTGACAAACAAAGTTAGCTAGCTCTTTAACCGCAATTGTCGTTTTCATATTAACCTCATCTTTTGTATAAGTATAGAAGATTTATTAGTTTTTTGCAAGTACTATAATATAATTACATTAGGAGTTGATAATGTGCTTGAAGTTAAAAATCTTGTTAAAACCTACATTTCTAAAGGTAGTGTAATTACAAAAGCCTTAGATGATGTATCAATTAAATTTCCAAACACCGGAATGATTTTTTTTACTAGGTAAATCAGGAAGTGGTAAATCTACATTATTAAATGTTTGTGGAGGACTTGATATTTGTGATAGTGGAGAAATTATAGTTAAAGGAAAAAGCTCAAAATCATTTTCAAAAAGTGATTTTGACTCTTATCGTAATACCTTTATAGGCTTTATTTTTCAAGAATATAACATCCTAGATGAACTAGAAAAAGCAATGCATGAATACATTGATTATTACAACAACAAACGTATTAGTACAAAATTAAAAGGATTGACACCTATTATGTATAGACATCAATCCTTAAAAGCAGTAATATTAAATTAATTAAATATAGAGTCCAACTTTATGGGTTCACTATAATTTAGCCATAAGCTTTTTGTTTTTACATAATTAATTCATAAGAAATTATTACATCACCATCAACTACTGTAGTTATAATTTCATAAATTGCATATGAATTTAGTTTTTCATTTGTTAT
>DVKU01000038.1 GCA_018715825.1 Candidatus Avacholeplasma faecigallinarum | reverse complement strand
TAACATCTTACTTAGAAAAAACTTCAGCAGATGTCTTATTAGATGATATTGTACCAAATTATCCGGAAAAATATTTACAAACAATTAACGATATATATGCTAATATTGAACTTCCTAGAGGAGTTTTAAACTGCATGATTATTAAGGTTTTAAAGGAAAAGGGTGGAGATTTACCTTCTTTAAATTATTTCAAGAAAATGAGCGAGACATGGATTAAGGATAATGTTTTTACAACTGTAGATGCAATAAAATATGTTACAACCTTTAATGTAGTTAAGTCTCAGCCTAAAAATAATACTAATCTTGATGATGGGTGGGAAGAACTATGAGAAAGATGAAATTTGAATATGATGCTAAAGAAGTAGAAAATTATATAATTGAATTACAAAAAAAATTTCCTCAATATAATATAAACGTCAATAACGCTAATGATTTTAGCTTGATGCTAGATGAAAAAAATAATTGTAAGAATTGTTTAAGCCTTCAAAATTGCAAAAACGCTAATCAAGGCTATTATACAGATTATCAAAATGGACAATTTATTTTAGCCGAATGTCATTACAAACAGGAAAAAAGAATTAAAACAGCTAAGGAATCGTTAATTAAAACATTATATTTGCCAGATAATATTTTGAGAGCCGATTTAGCTTCATTTGATATTGATAGTGAAAGCCGTAAAAAGATATATAATAATGTTGTTGAATTTGTAAATGGCTATAATCAGTCTACAGATAGGAGGGGAATGTATTTATATGGAACCTTCTCAATTGGTAAGACTTATGCTTTGGCATGTATAGCTAATGAGTTAGCTAGAAATAATATATCCTGTTTACTTATATATTTTCCTGATTTAGTTGTCGATTTAAAAAATGCTATTGGAAGTTCTCGCTTTGAATCATTGATAAATATGCTTAAATCTATTGATGTATTAATGCTAGATGATTTAGGTAGTGAAAATATCACACCATGGTTAAGAGATGAAATATTAGGTCCAGTTTTAAACTATCGAGTTTTAGAACGCAAGCCTTTGTTTATTTCAAGTAATTTGTCACCACAGGAATTACAAGAGCATTTGAAAATTGATAAGAGTAAACAATCAGAATTAAAGGCCCAAAGAATTGTTAGTAGAATTCAATCTCTTGTTAAAACTATTAATATGGATGATGGAAAAAAATATAAAAGATAGTTGATTTTACCTGAAAATAGAGTATAATTATAATGTCGATGATTAAGGACAACATCTTAAGATTAAACTTATAGAGAGAATATGGTTGGTGAAAATATTTAGTATATTTTAAGATTACTACCTTAGGAGATAAATAGAGGAAATGCTATTTCGTTGGTCCGCGTTAAGGATTTTGAGGTGTTAGAGTTAATCTAAAATTAAGGTGGTACCGCGATTATATCGTCCTTTTATGGACGATTTTTTTATTATAGAAGGAGAAGATTAAAATGTTAAAGGTTAGTTTAAAGGATGGAAGCATTAAAGAAGTAAAAGATGACAGCCTTATAATTGAGGTGGCAAAGGAATTATCACCATCATTAGCTAAAAAATGTATTTGTGCTAGTGTTGATGGTAATCTAGTAGATTTAAAAACAAAGCTTACTAAGGATTGCAGCTTAGAACTTATTTTAGCTGAAGATAGTAGGGCATTTGAGGTGCTAAATCATTCATGTGCTCATTTATTAGCTCATGCTATGAAAAGATTATATCCTGATACTAAATTTGGTGTAGGTCCTGCTATCGAGGAAGGATTTTATTATGATTTTAGCGTAGGTGAAGCTATTCAATTAGAGGATTTACCAAAATTTGAAGCTGAAATGAAAAAAATTGTTAAGGAAAATTTACCAATCAATCATTATATGCTAAGCAAAGAAGAAGCTAAAGAAAAGTTTAAGAATGATAAATTTAAGTGCGAGCTAATTGATGCTGTTGAGGATAGTATGGTTGGCATTTATGAACAAGGAGATTATGCAGATGTTTGTAGAGGCCCACATGTTATATCAACTGGTGTTTTAAAGAATTTTAAATTATTAAATGTGGCTGGTGCTTATTGGCGTGGTGATTCTAATAATGAAATGCTAACACGTATATATGGTACTTGTTGGTTTACTCAAGAGGAGCTTAATAATCATTTAAATAATTTAGAGGAAAGAAAAAAACGTGATCATCGTAAGCTTGGTAAGGAATTAGGCTTATTTATGATTTCTGAGTATGGTCCAGGATTCCCATTTTGGTTACCAAAGGGAATGGCTTTAAAAACAGCTTTAACTAATTTCTGGTTAGATGTACATACTAAGGCTGGATATCAGTTTGTTCAAACTCCTATTATGTTAAATAGACAACTATGGGAGACTTCAGGACATTGGTATAACTATAAGGAAAATATGTATACATCTACTATTGATGACAATGAATTTGCTATAAAGCCAATGAACTGTCCTGGTGGAATGCTAGTTTACAAAAATTCTATTCACTCATATCGTGATTTCCCACTAAGAATTGGTGAATTAGGTTTAGTTCATCGTCATGAAGCTTCTGGAGCTTTAAATGGACTTTTCCGTGTAAGAACATTTACACAAGATGATGCTCATATTTTTATGACTGAAGATCAAATAGCTGAGGAAATCTCAAGAATTATTTTGTTATTTAAGAAGGTTTATTCCGTATTTAATTTAAATTTCCATATTGAGCTTTCAACAAGACCAGAAGATAAATATATAGGTGAAATTGCAACATGGGATAAGGCAGAACATGCTTTAGCTGAGGCTTGCCGTAAAGCAGGTTTTGATTTTAAGCTTAATCCAGGTGATGGTGCTTTTTATGGTCCAAAGCTAGACTTTAAGCTTAAGGATTCAATGAACAGAATTTGGCAATGTGGTACTATTCAACTGGATATGAATCTTCCTGAGAGATTTGATTTAACATATGTGGCAGAGGATGGTTCAAAAAAGAGACCAGTTATGGTACATAGAGCTTTATTCGGTTCACTAGAAAGATTTATTGGTATTTTAATTGAACATTATGCTGGTGCTTTCCCAACTTGGTTAGCTCCAGTTCAAGTAAAAATTATTCCTGTTTCTGTAGATAAGCATAAGGCTTATTGCGATAAGCTAAATGAAATATTCTATGATAAGGGTATCCGCTTTGAAAATGATTACCGCGATGAAAAGATGGGCTATAAGATTAGAGAGGCACAAACTTTAAAGATTCCTTATACTTTAGTTATCGGTGATAAAGAGTGTGCTGATAATTTAGTAACTTATCGTAAACATGGCTCTACAGATCAAGTTACAGTAACAGTTGATGAATTTGTAAATTTGATTTTAAGTCATAATAAAAATCTAGATTAAACAAGAAGGAGGAGTTCTAATGGCATTGTTAGAGGTTGAAGGATTAAGATTTAAGTATGCCGATCAAAATTTATTTAATGATGTTTCCTTTAGAATTCTTCCTAAGGATCACATTGTTTTGGTTGGAGAAAATGGCTGTGGAAAATCAACTTTTATGAATTTAATTTGTAAAAATTTAATTCCTGATGCTGGCAAAATTGTATGGATGAATAACATTAGTTATGGATATTTAGATCAACATCTAAAGATAAACAATGATATAAGTATTTATGATTATATTACTGAGGTTTTTAAACCATTGCTTGTAAAGGAAGCTAAGATGAATGAGTATTATGATATGCTATGTAGCTGTGATGAGTCAGAATACGATAAGTACTTGTCGTATGCCCAAAGTATTCAGGATGAATTAGATAAAGCTAATTTTTATGCTATGAACTCAACCTTAGGAAATATGATTAATGGCTTGGGTATTCAGGCTATGGGGTTAGATACTAAATTGAAAAATTTAAGTGGTGGTCAACGTGCAAAGGTTTTTTTGGCCAAGCTTTTACTAGAAAAGCCTGATGTGCTTTTGATGGATGAACCAACAAATTTTTTAGATTCTATTCATATTGAATGGTTAAGTAAATATTTACAGGATTTTGATAAGGCATTTGTAGTTGTTAGTCATGATGAGGAGTTTATAAGGCAAATTGCAAGGGTTATATACCATTTAGATAATAAAAATATGGTAAGATACAATATGAATTACGATCAATTTTTAAAAGAAAGAGAAATTAGATCAGAGCATTATCAAAAGGCTTATGAGTCTCAGCAAAAGTTCATCAAAAGAACCCAAGAGTTTATACAAAAAAACATTGTTAGAGCCACAACTACTAAACAGGCACAATCAAGAAGAAAGATGCTTGAGAAACTAAACATTTTAGAAAAACCAAAAAATCATGAGCCTATGCATATTACATTCCCATATTCAAGGGATTTGGGTCAAGAGGTTTTAAAGTTAAAGGGTTTAACTGTTGGTTATAAAGATAAAGTGGTTTTAGAAAATATTGATTTTTTATTAAAGCATAATCAAAAAATAGCCATAATTGGCAAAAATGGAATTGGAAAATCAACAATATTAAAAACCATTTTAGGAATAATTCCTAAGATTGATGGTGAATATATATGGAGTCCATCTAGTGATATTAGCTATTTTGCCCAAGAGGAAAAATACGATAATGTAAATGCTATTGAATATTTAAGATATTTTTATCATTTAAAAACTGATGGTGAGCTTCGTTCTATTTTGGCTAATGTGGGAATTAAAAATGACTTGGCACTAAAACCTCTACCATTATTATCAGGTGGTCAGCAAACTAAGGTTAGATTAGCCTTAATGACAATGAAAAAAAGTAATGTATTGGTTTTTGACGAGCCAACTAACCACTTAGATGCTTTAAGTAAAATGGAGCTATTTGAGGCAATTGAAAAGTTTCCTGGCAGTGTAATTTTAGTCAGCCATGAAGAGGAATTTTACGAAGGTTTAGTTGATTTAGAATTAAGAATTGATGAAAAATAAATTTTAGATTTATTTAGTAAAAGTTTGTATTGACTTTTTTAATTAAAAAAAATATAATTGAAATGCTGAGGTGATTTTTATGCAATTTACTTTGGCTCAATTAAGGAAACTTATAATGCCATACTCCTTTGATGAGGTTTTGGATTTATCTAATGATTTAGATGGTTTTGAGGATATCATATCTGTTAAGCCATGTAAAGTCCATACTATAATCAAGGAAAGAGGTATAGATACATACGCTTGTATATTTGATATTTCTGTTGATATTATTATGCAAGATGCTGTGTCACTTAAGGAGATTCCTTATCACATTGAAACAAAGGCTGAAGAGATATTTTCAACTGATGATACTATTGAGGATGTTTTTCTAATTGATGGTCAAACACTTGATACTAAAGAGGCTATTGTGACTAATATATTAATTAACAAGCCTATGATAGTAAGTAAAGAGGAGTTTGAGTTTGATGAACAGGCTGATCAAGATGATGAAGAATATATTAATCCAGCATTTGCTTCATTAAAGGATTTATTGTAGGAGGTGTTTTGCATGGCAGTACCTTTTCGTAGAGTATCTAAGATGAAGAAGAGAATGAGACGTTCTCATCAAGCTTTAAGCGTTCCTGGAATGATTACTTGTCCTAACTGCGGTGAATTAACTTTAGCTCATAGAGTTTGTTCAAATTGTGGTTATTATAAGGGAAAACAAGTTGTTGCTCCTAAAGCTGAAAAGACAGAAGAATAATAACGAAATATTACTGATAGAAATAGACGCCTGGGGGTGTCTATTTTCTATTTAGGAGGAATATTATGAATTATGAACATAAAAGCGTATTATTAGATGAAGCAATTAAAGGACTTCATATTAAACCAGATGGTATATATGTTGATGCTACTACAGGTGGTGGTGGGCATTCAAGTGAAATTTTAAAAAGGCTTACTACTGGTCATTTATATTGTTTTGATCAGGATGATTATGCTATCATGCGCAGTAGTGAAAGATTAAAGGCTATCAATTGTAATTATACTTTTATTAAAAGTAATTTTGTTAACTTGAAGGAAGAATTAAATAAATTAGGTGTTAATAAAATAGATGGTATAATTTATGATTTAGGTGTTTCATCATTTCAATTTGATATACCTGAAAGAGGATTCTCATATAATTATGATGCTCAACTAGATATGAGAATGGATCAAACACAAGAATTGACTGCTAAAACAATTGTTAATACCTATCCTTATGATAAACTGGTTAATATTTTTTATCGTTATGGCGAGGACCCATTTTCTAAACAAATAGCACGAGCAATTGAAAGACAAAGAGCAATAAAGCCTATAAATACTACATTTGAATTAGTAGATGTCATTAAGGGGGCTCTTCCTCAAAAGGTATTGCATCAAAAGGGACATCCTGCCAAACAAATATTTCAGGCATTAAGAATAGCTGTCAACGATGAACTTAGGGTTTTTGAAACCTCCATTTTAGATGCATTAGATATGCTAAATAGTGATGGTTATGCTGTAGTGATAACCTTTCATTCTTTGGAGGATAGAATTTGCAAAATGGTTTTTAAGGATGCTTCTAGCATAGAAGATATTCCAGGATTGCCGGTAATGATTAATAAAGAAGCCCCTTTTGAACTTATTACTAAAAAGCCTATTACAGCCTCTAAGGAAGAATTAGAATTAAATAATCGAGCTCATAGTGCTAAAATGAGGATTATTAGAAGGAGATAGTATGAGTTCATCAAGTATATCTAGTGGTAGAATATGGCCCATAGTACTTAAATTGGCCTTGCCTGCTATGTTTGCCCAATTTATTAATGTTTTGTATTCCATTGTAGATAGAATATATATAGCAAAAATGCCAGTGGTTGGCGATTTTGCTTTAGCTGGAGTTGGTATAGTAGCTCCTATTTGCACTTTAATTACGTCATTTAGTTATTTAATCGGATTAGGTGGAGCACCACTTATGGCTATGAGTTTGGGGGAAAATAATAATGATAATGCCAAAAAGATTTTATCAAATTCTTTCTTAGCATTATTAATTTTAGGTATAATTATACCGTTAATTATTTTGCTTTCATATGAGCCTTTATTATATTTTTTTGGAGCCTCAGATAATACATTTCAATTTGCTAAGGACTATTTATTAATTTATTTGATTGGAGCTCCATTTGCTTTAATGAGCCTTGGATTAAATCAGTTTATAATATCACAGGGCTATTCAACTAAAGGTATGTTAACTATGCTTATTGGAGCTATAGTTAATATCATTTTAGATCCAATATTTATCTTTTCGTTAAATATGGGAGTTAAGGGAGCAGCTTTAGCTACGACTATATCTCAAATTATTTCTTTTATATATGTATTTATTATTCTCATAAGCAAATATTCCAATGTCAAAATTGGTTTTAAGGGCTATAGCTTAAAGATAATTGGTAGAGTTAGTCGTTTGGGCTTTTCTCCATTTTTAATTGGGATGACTGATTCCTTGATTTCAATAGTTTTAAATATTTCTATTAAGCTATATTCTAAAGAAAATGTTGATACTTATATTACAGTGGCAACATTAACTAACACTTTTTTTCAAATGTTTTCGATGCCATTATTAGGTATTAGTAGTGGTACTGGTTCAATTCTTAGTTTTAATTTTGGAGCTAGAAATGTCACAAGAGTTAAGAAAAGTGAATTTACAATATTAAAGTTGGCTTTAATATTCACTACTATGGCTACTATTTTAAGTTTTGTAATATCTAAACCATTTTTAAAAATATTTACAGATGACGTCATAATTACTAATGAAACTTTAAAAATGATAAGGATATTTATGAGTGGCTTTATTATTTTATCATTCCAATATTGCTTTGTTGACGGATTAACAGCTCTTGGAAAAGCCAAATATGCTGTAACTTTATCTTTAATAAGAAAAATATCAATGATTTTATTAACGCTATTATTACCACTATTATTAGGAATAAATGGCTGTTTTTATGCAGAACTAATAAGTGATATATCAGCTTCAATAATTACATTGATAGTATTTTTATCTGTTTTTAATAAAATATTAAATACAAGAAAAAATAGTAAAGAAAATGTAATTTAAAATGGAAATAGTTATGTCAATGACTTTTGAAAAGTTCCTAAAATAAATTAAACATTAGCACTGTTTTGATTGTATTCAAGGCGGTGTTTTTGTTTTGCCAAGAAGGCATCGAAAGAAGATTTCTTCCACGGATGAGTCATAG
>DVKU01000037.1 GCA_018715825.1 Candidatus Avacholeplasma faecigallinarum | reverse complement strand
TGTTTCAGGACTATCAAAATCAATTTCTAAAAATATTATTTTATATCGTGAACAAAATGGTCGTTTTATTACTAGAGAGGAATTAAAAAAGGTTAGTAAATTAGGCCCAAAAACTTATGAACAATGTGTTGGCTTTTTACGTATTTTAGATGGAAAAAATGCCTTGGATATGACACCTATTCATCCAGAAAGTTATGATAAAGCTTTAAGTATATTAAAATATATGAATATGGATACCTCTAAGTTAGGTACAGAAGAAATCAAGGATGCAATTTCTCATATTGATTTAAAAGAGGTATCTGAAAAATTTAGTATTGATATGTATACCTTAAAGGATATCTTAGATGCGTTTATAGCCCCTTTAAGAGATATTCGTGATGACTATCAAGGCCTAAAGCTTAGAGATGATATTATGCATTTTGAGGACATCAAAGTTGGTGATGAGTTGGATGGTATTGTTAGGAATGTTGTTGACTTTGGAGCCTTTGTCGATTGTGGTGTTAAATATGATGGATTAATTCATATATCTAAAATGTCTAATGCCAAAGTCAACCACCCATCTGATGTATTAAGCGTTGGTGATAACGTTCACGTTTATGTAATAGACATTGATTATAATAAGCACAAATTAGGATTATCATTAGTAAAAGATAGAATGTAGTTTGATAAAATAAATATAAAAAATATGCCATATCAAATTAAGATATGGCATATTTTTTATATTCTACATAAGCTGTTGACCATTAATTTTTAGTCTAAAACGTAAATTTAGCTTCTCAGCTGCATTTTTACACATTATCATTCTGTTTAAAAATATTTCAAAGTATTCTAAAACAGGAGATATTGAAATATCAATTTTTAGATTAAGCATAATCTCACCATCTATTATTTCTAAAGAAGATTTTTCAACTGAAAAATTTACTCTATCATGAATATCAAAGTTATTTTGACTTTGATTTCTAACGCGGCTTCGTCTTACATCAGATTTATCAGCTAATATTAGGGCAGCCGCAATATGATTAACAGCTACACCAGTACCTTCATCGTGATTGCCAATTGCAGAAACAATTAGGGCAATATCTTTTGGATTCATATTCATATGGTCTAAAATACGAAATGCCATAATCGCACCGGATTGCGAGTGGTCAATTCGATTTACTAAATTTCCTATGTCATGCATATAGCCTGCAATTTGGGCAAGCTCTATATCATGTTGAGAATAATTAAGCTTTTTTAATATATAGGCAGCATCGTTTGCTACTTTCATTACATGAGCAAATGAATGTTCTGTATATCCTAAGGCTATTAATGATTCATCAGCCTGTTGAATGTATGTTTTAATATCTTCATTTTCTAAAATATCTTTAAATGTAATCATAGTTGTACCTCTTTTTTTTAATAATAACATACTTTTAAAAAATTAAATATAAATTATTAATCTTTTTAAATTATTTACATTTTCTTTACAATTATTTACACATTTATGATATTTTGATAAGTCATAGGTCATTATAATAATGGTGTAAATAAAAAAGAGGAGAAAATTAGAATGAAAAAAATATTAAAAATGGCAGCATTAGCTGTAGTAGGAGCTACTTCTATAATAGGGTTGGCTTCATGTAATCAAGAACAAACTGGATTTGATACAACAAAGGAAATTAAGCGTTACACACGTGATACATCTTCAGGAACTAGAGAAGGATTCTTTGAAAAAATTGGTTATGCCGATGCTTCAAAGTCTAATTCAGCTATTCCAGGAGCTATTGAAGTTGGTAGTAATGGTGTACTTTTAACAAGTGTACAAGGTGATGAATATGGTATTGGCTATGTATCTTTAGCTTCAGTTACAAGTGATGTAAATGCTATTAAATTTGAAGGTGTTGATCCAACAGAGGAAAATGTTAATAACGGAACATACAAGTTAACTAGAAATTTCAACTATATTACTAGAACACAAGATGATATGTCTGATACTGAAAAGGCATTAGTTAAAGGCTTCTTACTATATGTGAATAGTAAAGAGGGTTTAGCAATAATTAAAAGTAATGATGGAATAATAGCTGCAGATGCTATTTCAAATGCTTCAAGCTTCCAAACTTTAGTTGATTTACCAGAAAATAGTGATGTAAAAGCTCAATGCCAAGCAACTACTAAGACAACAATTTATTTTGGTGGTTCAACTTCAGTTGAAAAAATTGCTAAATCATTAACTGAAGCATTCTCTAAGGTTTGCTCAGGTTTTGACTATAGTCATAATCATACTGGTTCATCAGATGCATATAAGAGAACTCAAGGTTCTGATAAGGATTCTCAAAACAAATTACATGTAGGTTTCTTATCAAGAGATATTAAAATCACTGGTGAAGAGCCAGCTTCAGAAAATACATATGGAAAGATTTGTGTAGATGGAATTGCTGTTATAGTTAATAAAGCTAATACTTCCGTAACAAATTTTACAGCTGAGCAATTGAAAAAAATCTATTCAACAGATAAGATTAAGTGGAATGAAATTGCTTAAAAATTATTTGAATTGAGAAAAATAGGCCTAGAGCCTATTTTTGTGCGTATAAAACGGAGGTAAAAATGTTTAATTCAGAATCTAAACTAAGAATTGATAGAGTAGTCCAAACCATATTTCTTCTGATAGGAATTCTTTGTGCTTCTGTAATTGTTTTTATTGTAGTATTCATATTGGCTAAAGGTATAAGACCATTTGTTAGTACATATGCCAATGGCGAGAAGGCTTCATTTATAAAATTTATTAGTTCAACATCATGGACTACCGAAACTTTTGGTGTATTAGGTATGGCTATAAACACTTTATATCTTACTATTTTATCTATAGTTATAGCATCCCCTATATCTATTTTTACAGCCCTATTTATTGTTAGAATTGCACCTAAGAAATTAGGAGCAAGTATGCAAATGGTTGTAGAGCTTTTAGCTTCAATTCCATCTATTGTTTTTGGATTATTCGGTATGGGTGTTATTAATCCTTTGTCAAAAAGCATTGCTCAATTATTTAATGTGCAAACAGCAGGTGGTATGTCAGGGTTATCAACCGTAATAGTTTTAATAATGATGATGCTACCAACTATTACTATGTTAAGCATCACATCTATGAAAGCAGTAAAGCCTGATCAAATTCAAGCTTCATTAGCTTTGGGTGCAACAAAAGCTCAAACAGATTTTAAAATAGTAATTGGCGGTGCAAAGTCAGGAATTTTTGCGGCTATTATTTTAGGAGTTGGTCGAGCCTTAGGTGAAGCTACAGCTGTATCAATGGTTTGTGGAAATGCCAGTGAAGGACCTAATTTTAATTTATTTTCAACAACAAGAACCTTAACCTCAACAATGATGATGGGATTTCATGAGGCTTCAGGATTAGAGTATGATATCAAGTTTAGTATTGGTATAGTACTGATTATCATTATATTAATAACCAATGTAACTTTAAATTATATTAAAAGGAGAATGGAAAGAATATGAAAAAAAATAAAAGATTCTTATTTGATATTCTTAGATATACTTCCACCTCTTTGGCAACAATGATATCTGTAGTTATATTATTAGCAATTATAATTTATGTTTTTATGAAGGGTATGCCAATTTTATCATGGGATCTAATTGTTTCGGATAATAAATCAGTTTTAACTACTGTTAGTGTTGAGGCAAAATCTACAAATGAATATGAGGATCCTATGCTAGATGATGTATATTTCTCTTCTAGGTATGGAATAGGATTGGTTGACAGTACAGACGTTGCAGGAGAAAAAACAATTAAAATCGAATATATAGCAGATAATTCCCCATTTAAAAACACTACTTGTATAGATAATACAGATTTAAAGGGTGATACTATTATATTAGCCAAAGGTGATAATCTTAGTCTTTTAATGGGAGAAGATGACGAAGGTAATTTTGTTTTGGCAAATGTCAAAGATGGAGCTAAGGAATATGCTAGTTTACTAGATTCTACTCAAACTATTACATCTTTACAAATTAAAACTAAGGGTGGTGGAATTAGAGGATCACTTTTAACGACTTTATTATTAATTTTAGTTACTTTGATTATAGCCCTTCCATTAGGAATAGGTGCTGCTATATATTTAGTAGAATATGCTAAAGATGGTAAAGTCAAAAATATTATATCAACTATGATAGATATGACTAGTGGTATACCATCAATTATTTTTGGCTTCTGTGGAGCGGTTATATTTATTCCCTTTGTAACTGCTATTGGAGGTAAAAGTGGTTATACTGTATTAGCAGGTGCGCTTACAATGACTATAGTATTATTACCAACTATAATAAAGACAACCTCAGAAACACTAATGGTTATACCTAAACATTATACAATGGCATCACTAGCTTTAGGTGCTTCTAAAACTCAAACAGTATTTAAGGTTATATTACCAAATGCTATTCCCGGAATTTTAACAGCAGCATTATTATCAATAGGAAGAATAATTGGTGAATCAGCAGCATTGTTATTTGTAATGGGATCTAATATATCAGATAGTGTTGATTTACTTGGTCAATCAACCTCATTATCATTACATATTTGGAGCATAACATCATCTGATATTCCAAACTATCAAACTGCTTGTGCTATATCAATTATAATTTTAATTATAGTTTTTGTCGTATCAGTGCTAGTTAAGCTA
>DVKU01000036.1 GCA_018715825.1 Candidatus Avacholeplasma faecigallinarum | reverse complement strand
AATCAAAGCTATACCTTAGATACATTATATGTTAGCTTAGTTTCATTAATATTATATGCCATAATAGAATGCTTCTATGTTTTTTATAAAAATGGCAACAAACACCTAACAATAGCATTAAATGATAACCTAATTCATCTAACTATTCTTGTAGGATATTTATTACTCATAACATTTTATAATCCTTTAAACATCTTATTTTACTTTTTATTTATGCAATTATTCATTATTTCAAATCTTTATTATAATAGCCTATTCTTTATTATAGGTGTATTACTCTATCTTGCTGTCTATAAAACCATAAATATAGATTTTACATCCTTTTTAGCAACCTCATTTGTGCCAATAGCAATCATAATATCATTAGATTTTAAATATGCATTATCCTATATTTATCTTATATACTCAATCTTAATGTCACTTTTAAAAATTACAACAAAGCCAATAACAATTGAAAATGATTATATCAGTAATTTATTTAAGGATTTTAATAAATATGTAAATAATTTAAATATAGAATATGATAGATTAAATACTCTTAAAGAAATAAAAAAACAACAAATAGAGGCTATAGAAAATAACTTTTGTGCTAATTGTAAAAAAGATAGTTTATGTCGCTATAAAAAGGATATTCGCTATAGCTTTCTATCTCAAGCTATAAGTGATCCAAATTACAATATTTATGGTTGCCCAAATGCTATAAAATTTTATATAGATGATTCAAATATTTCTCTAACACCTTTATTACAATTTAATGCCATTACATCACTAGCAGATGAATTAGAATTTTTATATGCTCAAAATATTAAAATGGCTAAATGCTATAATAAATTCATTAAAGATTTAACCTTTTACAATTATAAAATAGAAAAGCTAGATATCAATCTAGCTTCTAAAACAATCTATTTTTCATTAATATTAAAAAACAATAAACCAATAATCAAGGAATTATTTTTAAAAATAGCTTATAAATCATTTCACGAAATATTAGATATAAAAGTAATAAATGAAAATAAAAACTCTGTCATTTATATTTATAAAAAGCCAAAGGTAAAAGTAGAGTATGAAAGCCAAATCCTCGCTAAACATAATAATATTATCAGTGGAGATAACTTTTATATTAAAAAAGATTATAATGAAGAATACACCTTTGCACTATCTGATGGAATGGGCAGTGGTCATAAAGCCTACAGAGAATCTAGTGAAGCTCTTAAACTTATCAGTAATCTTTCTAGTTACCATTTCTCATTAAAAACAATTTTAAAGCTTTTAGAAAACTTTTATGATTTAAAATGCGACTATGATTCTTATGCCACTTTAGATATTTTAAATCTAAATACTGCCAATATGAAAATGAATCTTTATAAATTAGGATCAACAACATCATATATTTATCACAACAATGAGTTACAAAGCCTACTAAACAGAGCTTTACCATTAAAGCTAGATGATATGAATTCAGCCTATGAATTAGAATTTTTTAAAAATGATGTCATTATTTTAATGTCTGATGGAATATCAGACTTCGTTCCTGAACTACAAATAAAAAATGAAATAAATTTTAACAATGATGCTAAAAAAATTATGAATGATATATTGCAAAAACTATATCAAAATACTAACAATGAATTAAAGGATGATGCATCAATCATAGTAATAAAAATAATTTAGATTAATGAAAGCATCTTTTCATGAAATTCAGGTAATAGCTTTTTTAAGCTAACAACCTTACCATTTGATATAAAGCAATGTTTTGATTTAGCACTAACACATAAAACATTAGTGGCTTTATTTATTATTTCATATGATAATTCTAATTTAACACCATTATAACTTTCTACTTTAATTTTAATTAACACAGTATCATTAAACTTAACAGGATTTTTATAATTAAGCTCAATTTGTAAAACCAAAGACAATATATTCCTTTTTTCCATTTCAAAATAACTAAAGCCTAATTGATCCATAAAATCTATTCTAGCCTCTTCTAGCCATTTAACATAATTGGCATGATGTATAATCTGCATTTGATCAGTCTCATGATAATATGCTTTTCTTTCATAATCCTTCATTTTAATCACCATATTAATTATATGGTATTAGCATATTATTTACAAGTTTTTCATATCTTAAAGTAGGGTGATAATTATGAAAATGATCTTATCTGAAAATGAATTAGAAATAAATAATGTTACAAATTTAAAAGAATTTAATGAACAAAAATTTATATTAACAATCGATACAACACTATATGAAATAAAAGGTGACGGTTTAGAACTAAAAGAAGTTTATAACAATAATACCTCTTTAAAAATATCTGGTAACATTTATTCTATTGAGAAAAAGGACCATAAGGAAAATGCTGAAAAAAAGAGTTTTCTTAAAAGGCTATTCTCCTAATGCAATCACTACAGCAATTACTTTATTTAGCTTTATACTTTTATCTTGGGTCTTTTACTCACATCACCTATGATACATTTTTCTTTTATCAAAAAAAGCTTCTACTAATTAAGCATATCATCTTTTTTAGTTTTATAGCCTTCTTATGGATATCTATAGCTAATAAATTTAGTATTCAAATGATTTATATATACTACATAATATTTATTGTTGGTTATACTATCTCATATAAAATATTTCATAGCTATATTACTAAAACTAATACCATTTATAAAGCTTATATAGACAAATTTAAAATATTTTTATTTTACTACATTAAGCTTTTATTGATGCCACCATTATATAACTATATAAGGTGTAAAATCTATATGAAATCTTATTATCACAAATACCCATATTTAAAGCCAATAGGTATAAAAAGACTATTTTAGCATAGTCTTTTTTTTATAATAACTTTGGCTATTTTAGGCCATTTATTGAAATTTGACTTTTGCTATGATATAATATCTTTCGTAAAATTATGGAGGAATTCAAAATGGAAAAAAGATCTGAACAAGAGCTTGTAAGAATTGCAAAATTAGAAAAATATAGAGAATTAGGAATTGATCCATTCGGACAAGCTTATAATGTAACTTGCAAAAGCCAAGATATTAAAAATAAATATAAGCAATATACACATGAAGAGCTTGAGGCTATGAATGTTGAAGTAAGCGTAGCAGGAAGAATAATGTTTATTAGAAAAATGGGTAAAGCATCATTCTTCTCTATTCAAGACCGTGATGGATATATTCAAATATATATTCGTAAGGATGTAGTTGGTGAGGAGGCTTATAATTTATTTAAGCTTGCTGATATAGGCGATATTGTCGGCATTAAAGGTACTGTAATGGTTACTCAAAGTGGTGAAATAACTATTAAGTGCGAGACATACACTCACCTTACAAAAGCACTTCGTCCTCTTCCTGAAAAATTCCATGGTCTAACAGATGTTGAGGAAAGATATCGTAGAAGATATCTTGATTTAATAATGAATGAGGATGCCAAAAGAGTTGCTATGCTAAGACCTAAAATTATTAGAGCCTTACAAAGATATTTTGATGGCGAAGGATTTATAGAGGTAGAAACACCTGTTCTACAAAACATTCAAGGTGGTGCTACTGCTAGACCATTCATCACTCATCACAACGCCCTAGATGCAAACTTTTATTTACGTATTGCAACTGAGCTTCACTTAAAGCGTTTAATTGTTGGTGGTCTTGAGCGTGTATACGAAATCGGTAGATTGTTTAGAAATGAAGGTATGGATAGAACCCATAATCCTGAATTTACTACTGTGGAATTATATCAAGCATACGGTGACTTATCATCAATGATGGATATTTGTGAAGGAGTTATTCGTTATGCTGCAACAAACGTTATTGGTAAAGAGTTATTTAAAAATCCTTTTAATGAAAATTCTGAACTAATTGACATTTCTAAGCCTTTTAGAAAAGTAGATATGTGCGAAATAATCAAAGAAAAAACAGGTGTTGATTTTAAAAATAATCACTATACCCTTGAAGAAGCTACTCAAATTGCAAAAGAGCATAATATAACTGTGGAAAAACACTTTACTGTCGGACATATTATTAATGCCTTTTTTGAAGAATACTGTGAAGCTACATTAATTCAACCAACATTTTTATGTGGACATCCAATTGAAATATCACCTCTTACTAAAAAAGATCCAAAAGATCCAAGATTTGTTCAAAGATTTGAACTTTTTATGGGTGGAAAAGAATTTGCTAATGCTTATACCGAATTGAACGACCCAATTGATCAAAAGGAAAGATTTTTAGAACAATTAAAGGAAAAGGATAATGGTAACCAAGAGGCTAGTGAAATGGATGTAGACTTTGTAGAGGCTCTTGAATATGGTATGCCACCATGTGGAGGAATAGGTATTGGTATCGATAGATTAATTATCTTCTTAACTGAGTCTACTTCTATTCGTGATGTAATTTTATTTCCTCAAATGAAAACAAGATAATATGGATATTTATTTAGATTACGCTAATTGGAAATTTGAAAATCACGAATTAATTTCAAACTTAGTAAAGAATAAAAGTAAAACTATTTCTCGCTTTACTTCTGTTATAGCGGTTGTAGATTACCTTTATGATAAGGTTGTAAATAAAAAAGCCTTAACAAATGATGAAGAAGTAATATTCTCTACAGGCTTTGATTATATTTACGATCAATTTCATCTTATAAAAACTATTTTAGAATATAAGTTTGATAATAACATTAGTGAAATGGAAAAATGTGCCAAGACAATAAATTTACTTCTATATATAAATGAATTTCAATCTGAAGCTTTAGATCATAACCTAGATAAGGTTAACATAAAATTATTAGATGATTTAGAAGAAAAAGTAAATAGCTATCTTGACAAAAAGGAAAATGCTCCTGATGAGTATTTTCAAATACTTAACGATGTAAATAATAAAATATTTGAACAAAATGGAATAGAAATACATACAGTAGATCAAATCTTTTACGAAATAGCTTTAGAATATAATATTTATGAAGAAGATGATTATAATTTATATAATCAATTTATCAACTCTAAAATCAAAAGATAATAGCTAAATAGTAAGCCCCATAAGTTTGGTAAAACTTATGGGGCTTTTAATATGAATTAAATTCTATTATTTTATAAAATGGGTTCTTAATCTTTTTTCATATTGAGGCATTGGAATATTATTATCTTTACCAGCTTTAATATTTTCAAGCAACCATACTATATTAAGCGCTAAAGTTCGCATAGTTTGTAATCCCTCTTCATCCTTTAAAACGTCTTCTGGTGTAAAACCATGAACCTGATTCCAATACTGCGAACCAACTACTATCATATTACAAATAGTAAAGTATTTGTTCAAGCGATCAAAAGCGGCACTGGCACCACCTCTTCTACATGAAACAACAGCAGCAGCCAATTTACCAGCCATTTTTTTATCGCTACAATAAAATAGGCGATCTAAAAAGGCACAAACTTGACCAGTTGGACCAGCATAATAAACTGGTGACCCCACAATAATACCATCATATTCATCAAGATGTTAGATAACTTTATTTACCATATCATCAAAAACGCATAAACCACTCTTAGCACACTTAGAGCAGGCAATACATCCGGCGATAGACTTTTTACCAAGATATAAAATATCAGAATCTACATTATATTTTTTTAATGTTTTAGCAATTTCATTTAAGGCTGTATAAGTACATCCATGCTCATTTGGACTACCATTAATTAATAGTATTTTGCTCATTGTAAAACTCCTTAATAAAAATTATTTATTTTTTAATAAATCTGCGCCACTATGCCATGCTTGACCAATTTTCTCACCAATACTATAATAGCCATATTTGACTTGATCAAAAACAAAAGCATTTATTTTAGCAACATCAATATTACCATTAGCATCTAAAACCTTATCATCAGCACGAACATTAACTATTTTTCCTAGCACTCTTAAGCCATATGGTTGTTGTTGCATCTCAACAACTTCACATTCTAAAGTAACTGGATATTGCACAATTATAGGTGCATCGACCAATTGGCTTTCTATATAGGAAAGACCACTATTTTTAAATTTATTTGCTACCTTATTAGAACTAACTATTCCTAGGTAATCTGACTCCTTTATTGTATCAGCTCCTGGAATTGCAAGGGTAAAAGCCTTTCGGCTTTTTAAATTGGCCACTGTCTTATGATCAGCTTCTAAATTTAAAGCCACCATATCCTCTGCACAAATACCACCCCAAGCCATCATCATTACATCAGGAGTATTATCTTCATTATAAGTGCCTATCATATATGTTGGCATAGGAAATAAATAAGGCTTAGAACCAAAATTTTTACTCACAATAAAATCCCCTTTCAATTTATCATAATTTGACTTTAAAGCCCTTTGATAATATAATCTTAACAAGACTTTATATAAAAAACAAGTACGCACTTGTAGGTAATATACTTACTCAAAGGAGAGTGTAAAAATGGACTTAAAATGTATTAATGAGGCAAAAAAGCTTGAGGATACTGGATTTAACTATACTATGTCGTTAATACAAGGAAAATATAAAATGTTTATCCTTTATGCCCTAATGGGATTTAAAATTTTAAGATTTAACGAGCTTAGAAAATATATAAAATCTATATCATATAAAACACTAAGCACTACCTTAAAGGAGTTAGAAAGAGATGGCTTAGTTCATCGAAAGGAATATCCTCAAATACCACCTAAGGTAGAATATAGCCTTACAGAAAGAGGAAAATCACTTATCCCTATTTTAGATGCAATGTGTTGCTGGGGTGAAAAAAATAAGCTATAAATTTAAAAAGACCATTAACTAATGGTCTAAAAATTAAATATTATTCATTATATACTTTATAATAAACTTCTTTTAATTGATTGCCTATCTTATCTAATGTTCTATCTTCAACAACCTGATAGGCTCTTTTTTTTATGTTGGTCATATCATGAGAAAAAACATAATTTAGCTTATCGATAAAATCATTTATAGTATTTCCCTTAAAGCAGTTTTCTCCATCAATTAACCAATCCTTAAAAACACCAATGTCTCTTACAATAGTAACCAAATTAGATGCCAATGCTTCTAAAACGGCAATTCCTTCATTTTCTTCTTTACTTAAAAATAAGAAAGCATCAGCCCTATGAAAGGCTCCTCTTAAAACTTTAATATCAACATAACCAGGCATAAAAACATTGTCTGGTTTATGCTTAATAGCCTTTAAAATTTTCATTTGTGTCATTATAGGCTTTAAATAACCAAACCAAATAAATTTGACATCAGGCATTTTTTTGGCAACCTCAAAAAAATCTAAAATCCCCTTGCGATCAAAATATAAGCCTGCACATATAACAATTTTACAATTTTTAAAATTAAAATAAGAATCAAAACTTAAAACATTATCTTCATTATAAATATATTCTTCTAAGCGAATCCCATTAGAAATTGCATAAACAGGACAAGTAATATTTTTGTAATGCTCTATTAAAGATTTTGAATATAATGTAGGTGTTATTATAGCATCAGCATGACGATACATTCTTAAAATAAGATGATTAAATAACGGAGCAAGAAGCCACCATAATCTAAAAGAATATTTAAAATCCTCCTTTGTAGAATGGCCATGAACTATAATCTTTTTTCCTTGTTTTTTACACATTTTTAAAACCCTATATGATTCAAAAAATAATGTATTTATATGAGCAATATCAAACTGATCATTATAATTTAATGTATAATCGATTTTAGCTAAGCTTAAGGCCTCTTTTTGATGAGTTAAAGCTCTGCCTATTCCACTTTGCTTCATTTTCTTTTGATTTTCAAAAAACAATAAAACCTTCATAGCCAAACTCCCTTACATCTTATAAGAATACAACAATTAATTTAAAATACTTTTAATAAAGTCAATAATTTCTTGATTCTTGGCAGATTTAAAAAATAGTTCCTTAAATGATGGACGATCTATAGTTTGTAATAAGAAATCACGATCGATCTTCTTTAAAATATCAATCATAGGAGTATGAGTTATTTCTTTTACTTGATCTAAAATTTTCTTATTTCTTTGTTCTGGAATTACTCTTTCCTTAGGATAACCCTGTCCTCTAGGTCCGTTAAATAACTTTTCAAAGCAATACTCTAAATTTAATTCAGCACCCCAACCAAAGCCCTTTGCAAATGGGAAGGCAGCACAGTTTCCATCATTAATTTGGCCAAACATATAAGCATCAGATGGATCAACAATCAATCCACATAATACTTTAGGGAATGAATTACAAGCAAGCATAGCTCCACTACCTGTACCACAGCCAGTTACAACAAAATCACATGCTTCTGAATTGATTAAAATAGCTGCAAGTAAACCATTTTGAACATAAGTTAAAGCCTTATCATCAGCATCAAACATACCATAATTATCTACAGTATGTCCATATTTTGAAGCTACTGATACTAATGTATTATAAATAAGTTCATTTTTACCTGCTTGGGAATTTTCATTTATTAACGCGATTTTCATTTTTTTTATTCTCCTTCTTTTTTTAAATTATAAGGGGGATTAAAATCCCCCTTTAAGATTTTTATTCAGCTTTTCCAACGCAACCAAACATTTCCATCTTAATCTTAACGATTTCTTTGATAGCCTCAGTACCTGGAGCTAATAATTTACGAGGGTCATAACCCTTCTTTTCTAAATCCTTACCAGCTTCAATGTACTTTCTAGTTGCCTCAGCAAAATATAATTGACATTCAGTGTTAACATTAATCTTGCAAACACCTAAAGAGATAGCCTTTTTAATCATATCCTCAGGTATACCTGTACCACCATGAAGAACAAGTGGCATATCTCCACAAGCTTGTTTAATCTTTTCTAAAGCATCAAAATCAAGGCCTTGCCAATTAGCAGGATATTTACCATGAATATTTCCGATACCTGCAGCAAGCATATCAATACCTAAAGAAGCGATTGTTGCACACTCCTTAGGATCTGCAACCTCTCCTCTACCAGTAACACCATCTTCTTCTCCACCAATAGACCCAACTTCAGCCTCTACTGTAGCACCCATCTTCTTAGCTAGAGCTACAATTTCTTTTGTTTTTTCAATATTTTCATCAATTGGATAATGAGAACCATCAAACATAACAGAAGTATATCCAGCCTCTAATGCCTTTTGAGCTCCCTCATATGTTCCATGATCTAAGTGTAGGGCAACAGGTACAGTAATATTTAATGATTCAACCATTGCCTTAACCATACTAGCTACAACCTTGTAGCCAGTCATATATTTATTTGCTCCCTCTGATACACCAAGCATAACAGGTGCTTTAAGTTCCTGAGCAGTTTGCAAGATTGCTTTAGTCCATTCTAGATTGTTGATATTAAAAGCACCAACAGCATAATGTCCCTTTCTTGCTTTTTCCATCATTTCTTTTGCATTTACTAATGGCATATTAAAAAATCCTCCTCAAATAATCTACCTCTATTATAAGCCTAAAAGCTTAATTTTACAAGTTTAAAAGGCTAAAATAAGGCAAGAAAAATACGACATTTTATTACCCCATTTTGACTAAAAAAAGAAATCGAATAACTCGATTTCCTTGTAAAACTTTGTAAAAGAAAATTAATTAGATTCTTTTCTATTCTTAATAGCAGCTCCTACAAAATCTCTAAATAAAGGATGAGGTCTTTGTGGACGTGATAAAAACTCAGGATGGAATTGACAAGCAACAAACCAAGGATGATTTTTAAGCTCTACTATTTCAACTAAGTTTTGTTGAGGATTCCTACCTGTTACAATTAAATCACCAGATACAACCTCATTAAATTTATTATTAAACTCATAGCGATGACGATGGCGTTCCTTTATATCCTCTGCTTGGTAAGCCTTGTAAGTATTGGTATCCTTGGTAATATGACAGTCATATAATCCTAATCTTAAAGTACCACCCATATCAATACCCTCATATTGATCCTTTAATAAATCGATAATAGGATGCTTAGTATTTGGATCAAGCTCGCTAGAATTAGCATCTAAATAACCTATAACATTTCTTGCATATTCAATACAAGCAAGTTGCATACCAAAACATATACCCAAGAAAGGTATTTTATTTTCTCTTGCATATTTAATTGCTAAAATTTTACCTTCGCTACCTCTTTGACCAAAACCACCAGGAACTAAGATACCATCATAGCCATTAAGTATTTCACATACATTTTCCTTATTAACCTTATTAGCATCAATAAAGTGAATATTCATATGTCTTTTATGATAATAACCAGCAGCCTTTAAAGCCTCATTAACAGATAAATAAGCATCATGAAGCTGAACATATTTACCAACCAAGGCAATATCTACATCGCCAGATAAATTCTTAATTCTATCGATTAATGCATTCCACTCAGTCATATCAGCCTCAGGACAATCTAATTTAAAATGCTTTAAAATTACATCATCAATATGCTGTTCATGTAAACTAGATGCTACTTCATACAAAATTTCAGCATCAACTGCCTCAAATACAGCCTCCTTTGGCACATCACAGAATAAAGCTATCTTATCCTTCTGTCCATCAGTAATAGAAACCTCAGTACGTAAAATAATTATATCTGGTTGAATACCTAAGCTTCTTAACTCCTTAACAGAATGTTGAGTAGGCTTTGTTTTAATTTCTCCGGCTGCCCTTAAATATGGTACTAAAGTATTATGAATATAAAGTGTATTTTCATAACCAAAATCACGTCTAGCCTGTCTAATCGCCTCTAAAAAAGGCAATGACTCAATATCACCAACTGTACCACCAATTTCAGTAATAATAACATCAGCATCACTATCTTCTGCAACCTTGATTAATTTATCCTTAATTTCATTAGTGATATGAGGAATAACCTGTACAGTTCCTCCTAAATAATCACCTCTACGCTCTTTAGCGATAACACTTGAATAAATTCTACCAGTAGTTATATTAGAATTTTTTGATAAATTTTCATCTATAAATCTTTCATAATGTCCTAAATCCAAATCAGTTTCAGCACCATCATCAGTAACAAAAACCTCACCATGTTGATATGGAGACATAGTACCTGGATCGACATTGATATAAGGATCAAACTTTTGCATAAAAACCTTTAATCCACGATTTTTAAGAAGTCTACCTACACTTGATGCTGCAATACCCTTACCTAATGAAGAAACTACACCACCAGTAACGAAAATATATTTAACTTGCTTTTTAGCCATATCA
>DVKU01000035.1 GCA_018715825.1 Candidatus Avacholeplasma faecigallinarum | reverse complement strand
GTTACAAAATTTTCTAAAGATGAATCAGTTGTCTTCTTAGAAGTATCCATAATAATATCGCCACTATTATAACAAACAATAACAATATTATTAGAGATTTGAGATGCATCATAGATTCCTAATGTTTGATTTAAATTCTTTCTATCAGCTGTTTTACTTAAATAAATTGTACAATCTACAAAATATAATTTCTTATCAAAACCAAAATAATCTGCTTGAGATTGAAGATTTGTAATTGTTCTTGCTGCACCTGATGCTTCAGATGTTCCTAATAATAAAACAAATGTTTCATCATTATCAATCTTTTGTTTGGCGTTATCTAAAGTTACTGCTTCATAAATATTTTCTTTTTCAATATCTGCTCCTGCATTTTTCCAATCACTATAAAAATTATATGATCCACAACTTACAAGAGTAAATGCTCCTATTACTAAAACTGCTATTGCAGCCAAAATTTTACCAAATTTAGTCACGAATAATTCCTCCATTTACATAAATGCCATTTTATTATATACGAAAAATAAGTATTTTTCAAGCACCTAAGATTTTAAAGGTAATAAATACTCGCCTCGATAATTAGAAAAAGAATCATTTGGATATTTTTCATATTCATCCGCCTTATAAGTAACTGCTGATTTATATATCCACATTTGCTTATTATCCCAGCATAATATTTCGTCAATACCATCACTATCTATATCAAAAACCTCACTACATAACGTAGGATGGCCATCATCTAAAAACAATACTACCTTATCTAGATTACCATCAACTAAACCACCATCAGAACTACTATTTAATAAGCATAGAATGTTTTTTCCATCATAATTAACAGGACTTACAAGATTGCCATTACATGGCTGTTCTATTTGATTTAATTCCTTGCCATCACAATCAAACATATATATTATGCCATCAGCTCCCCAAAAAGAGGTTGCACAAATTTGAAGATTAGTTTTATCACCCAAATAAGGTGCTACACTGATTCTTTGGGCATGTCCTACGTCAATATGGCGATAAATACTTCCATCTTTATTGACAATATTTAAGCCTTCATTACCACTTGCTAAAACAAATTGCTTGTCCTTTGAAGCCTTTAGTCTTATAAATATTATTTCATCGGTATGATCTTGGTCCATCGGCAAAGAAAAAATAATCTTACCATTACTATCAACCATATCATATCCAACAAACATCTCATCCTTCTTATCATCATTAAAATCAGCTATGTAAGGAAAATGACCTGTATTTTTATGATTATATCGCCACATTAGTTTCATATTTTCATCAAAAGCCCAAACATTATGATATCTATCTTTAATAATAAAATTTCCTTTATAGCCTAATCCTTTAAAATCAGCCACCCTAATAGCGTCAACATTTAATCTATAAAAAGGCATATCAACTAGCTTATCATCTACTACGTATGGAGTTGGCATTCTCTTTAATTCTTTTCCAGATATTAAATCTCTAACTATAATTTCAAAATCAATACTATAAATTACCTCTAATTTTTTATCATTATTAATATCAGCAATTTGAAAAGGTAGGTCGCATGAAATCAAAGCACTATTTAAGGTTCCATCCGCCTCACCATCCTGCCATAAAATATTACCGTCATAATCAAATACACTCAAGCAAGATAATCTAGCATATGCATCGCGCATAACTCTTTTTTGATGCTGAGCCATAACAAAAATAGGCTTACTATCTACTACAGCTATTCTAAGCTGGCGACCACTACCAAAGTTTTTTAAGTCAATTTTTTTTATACACTTCATAGGAGCATATTTTTGTCTTTTCAACATTATTTGCTTATTATAATTTTCTTTAAGACTTAAATGATTATAATAATTTTTTTCATCCATTAAAATGGAAATATCACTATATTGGCATAAGGCTTTACTTACACAGGCAAACTGCTTGCCTGGTTCAAATAGTATTTGAGCACTAAGTTTTAAAACATCATCAACATAAACATCACATGTATCACCAAGATTAATAGATATTTTATAAGTTTTTAAATCATCCAATCTAAATTCCTTTTTATCTATTTCAGTAATCTCTTCTTGATTTCTTTTAACAATCTTTATACTATAGCCATCAAAAAATACAGCGAAATATTTTCTTGAACTAGTATAATTAAAAGCTACTCCCGATAAACGATTAGGCTCTAACAGTCTAAAATTAAAATTAATCTGATAGGGAGCATATAGCTTTTCTTTATGTGCTAATACACAAAAGACATTCTTAAAAGCTCCACTTGATGGATCGCTTCTATTTTGTTCTAAAATATGCTTAGAATTTTTACTAGTAATAAGCCAGCTACCATCTAGACTACGCCATTGATGAAGCGGAATTGGATCATACCAATTATACTTTTTATAATAATCTATATAATGATACTCTCCAAGGGCTGTATGAAAATGGTCATACGGAAGTTCTCCTAAAGAAAAATTTTGAAAATTTTCACTAATAACCTCAATCATTATAATTCCTCCATAATGTCAATTAAATTTTTATATATTTTTACATTAGCTTTAGCTAATACGCTTCTAGATTGATGGCCACTTTCAACTAATCTACAATCAATTCCAACAGCTTGTGCAACCTCATAATCATGAAGGGTATCGCCAATTAAAATACTTTCATCTAAATTAATATTATTCTCTTTAATAAAATTTTTAGCAATTTCTACCTTGCTACCAGCATGAATATTATCAATACCTAAAATGGCATTAAAGTATTGATCAATTTTATATTTTTGACATTGCCACAATAAATTATCTTTTTCACTTGCTGATAATATAAACAAGTTTATATTTTTATTTTTTAAATAATTTAATACCTCTATTACATCCGGATAAAGACCACAATTCAAACTTAAAGGCTGATATCTATTAATAAATTTAACAGCCAGTGAATCGAAAGATTCAATATTAAAATCAACACCCGCAAGCTCATAATACTTTTTTATCGGAAATGTAAATATTTCCTTATATCTTTGTAGTGTTATTGGTTCTTTATTTTGTTCCTTTAATAAATCATTAAGTAAGTCATAACACAATTTTACATCATTAATAATTGTGCCATTAAAATCTAAAAATACATTTTTTATCATATAAACTCCATATCTTAATATAAATTGTTAATTTTATTTATTTCATCCTTTACCATATCAACCAACCACAAAGGCGATAATACCCTACATTTACTACCAAATGATAATACAAATGATAATATCATATCCTTATTTTGCATATCGCAGCTAAAATTTATATAATGATCATCAATAACCTCAATATGCTGATTTTTACCATAAATCCTTTCTTCCATAACGGTCTTTAAATCCCTAAGTTGTAGCTTTATGCTATAAAAATCACCATTTTGCTTCATACCAAACTCATCTAGGTAATTGGCTTCATTATAGGTTTTTATTCGACTAAAATAATCATTTGTTTTTTTAATTTCTTCAATTCTATTTAATTTAAAATAACCAAAATTATTAAACAACTCACTCCATGCTAAGACAAACCAGGAACCGTTATAAACAAAAAGCTTATATGGATGAATAGTATGTTGGCGTGAATGATTTAAACTAGACACGTAACTTATTAAACATTTATGTTGAGTTAATAGACAATCTTCTATTATACTATATCTTTTTAGTAATAGCTCTTTATCCATGCTTAATGGGAATCTATCTACCATCGTAATAGGTGTTAATTCATTTTTACTATCGAAGGAAGCCATAACCTTACCCATGGCACTCTCATATTCGCTATACTTTAAAAAATCAGGACAATTGTGTAAAAAATCAGTTCCTAAAACTAAAGCACTTCTTTCATTATCATTAAGCTTAACACTAGGTAACAACTCTCTTTTATCTAATTTATATCCTCCATATTTTCCCTTATATGATGATATTGTGTATCCTAATAGTTCAAGTTCTTTAATATACTCTTTAATATTTCTTGGATTAGTCTCTAAAATTTCAGAAAGTTCCATCGTAGATACTATATCTCTACAGCTTAATATTTGAATTATTTTAATACATGCTGCTGTTTTTCCCATAGATAAATTATCCTTTCAAAACAATTACTTCAGAATTAATTTTATCATTATTTTTATTTTCATTCAATATTGATTAGTAAATAAATTCGTTCTATAATAAGGTTAATTGTTTCTATTAAATCAAAAAATAATTAAAGGGATGGTGGTACCATGAATATCATATTAACTGATACAAAACCAAAATATATTCAAATATTTAATTATATAAGTATGCTGATAAATAAAAATATTTTAAAGCCCAATGATAAATTACCATCTAAAAGAAATTTAGCCTTAGAATTAAACATAAGTCTTAATACAATAATTCAAGCCTACAATCTTCTTTTAGATGAAGGCTATATCTATACAATTGAAAAAAAAGGCTACTTTGTCTGTGAACAACCAAGCATTACCCTACCAATCAAAAGCTTAAAAAATAATGAAATTATCCAAAATGATTTATATTATGATTTAACCACCTCAAACGTTGAAAAATTTTATAATATAAATTTTAAAAAAATAGCTAAAGAAATAATTGATTCCGACACATATTTAAATAAAACTAATCAAACAGGAGATCTCAACTTAAAAAAAGCTATAAAAAAGCATTTATTTGAAAATAGAGGCATTATCACAAATACCCAAAATATTATCATTGGTAGTGGAATTGAAATGTTAGAACAAATTTTAAGCCTTA
>DVKU01000034.1 GCA_018715825.1 Candidatus Avacholeplasma faecigallinarum | reverse complement strand
GTGCTCTTCAAATTTAGCTATGTTAGTTTTAACAAGCTCCTTATTAGAGTGAACTGGATTAAAATATGCCCCAAGCATAGCTATTTCAATATTTTCTTTAGCAAAAGCTTCATAAATGGAATTAGCTTTTTCCTTAGATAATGTACCTGGCAACCCAGTTTCATTTTCGATAGCCTTATTTAAAACAAGCTGAACACAATCAAATCCCACTTTTTTAGCTTCTTTAGCTAATTGTTCAGGATTAGATTTACCAAAATCATGAACACGAACACCTATCTTCATACTTACCTCTAATTCTTAATTTAGTGCCACTAAGGTGGCACTAAAAATTTTTAGAAATTATCTTTGAACACGACCATTAGCATTTCCACCAGCTAAAGATTCAACTTCAGCAGCAGAAACTAAGTTAAAGTCACCATTAATAGTGTGCTTTAAAGCTGATGCAGCAACAGCAAATTCTAATGCTTCACCTTGATTTGGTTTAGTTAATAAACCATGGATAATACCACCAGAGAAAGAGTCTCCTCCACCAATTCTATCAATGATTGGGTTAATATCATAACGTTTAGATTCATAGAATTCTTTTCCATTATAAATTAATGCTTTCCAACCATTATGAGTTGCTGAGAATGATTCACGTAATGTTGAAATAACATATTTAAAATCAAATTCTTTAGCCATTTGTTTGAAAATATTATAATATCCTTGAGCACCTGTTTCACCAGCCTCAACGTTTGCCTCAGGCTTGAATCCTAAGCATAATTCAGCATCCTCTTCATTACCGATACAAACATCGACATATTTCATTAATGGTTTCATAATAGAAATTGCCTTTTCAGAAGTCCATAATTTTTTACGGAAGTTTAAGTCAACAGAAACTGTTACACCATGACGCTTTGCAGCCTCACAAGCTAAACGAGTTAATTCTGCTGCCTTATCAGAAATAGCTGGAGTAATTCCAGACCAGTGGAACCAATCAGCACCTTCCATAATTGCATCAAAATCAAAATCCTTTGGATCAGCTTCTGCAATTGCAGAATGTGCACGGTCATAAATAACCTTAGAAGGACGCATAGAAGCACCAGTTTCAGCATAATAAATACCAACACGGTCACCACCACGTGCAATATAATCAGTATGAACGCCATATCTTCTTAAAGCATTAACAGCTGATTGACCGATTTCATGAGTTGGAAGTTTAGTTACAAAATATGCTTCATGACCATAATTTGCACAACTTACTGCAACATTTGCTTCTCCTCCTCCATAAATTACATCAAATGAGTCTGCTTGAACGAAACGAGTATTTCCAGCTGGAGATAATCTTAACATAATTTCGCCCATTGTTACAATTTTTGCCATTTTAAATTTTTCTCCTTTTTTCTATTATTTTTCTATTTTAATTTTAACAACAGCTTTTTCAACTATTTCATCATTAACTTTACATTTAGCAAGATGAACATCCTCTGTGTAAACAAGCGCAAATCCTTCCTCTAAGGTAAATAAAACTGCACCATCACACTTATATTTTGTAACATCCTTATCCTTATTGTAAGGTGTTGTTACCTCTAAAGTTGGATTAGAAATATGAGTATAACCAAATATTTCTTTTCCCTTTAAAACAATTTGTAAATCAATATAGTTTTCATGATTTTCATAAAAACATTCTTCCATTGGTCTAGCAACATATGTATCGCGATTAATATAAACATTATCGCCATCTACAATAGTTTTTCCCTTAGGTAGTGCTAATAAATCATGATTTTGAATATAGTCAATTGCTGTATCTATATTCTTTGAAATACCTTTGTAGCGATATAAATCAACTAACTTTCCTACTATCATAGTTATCTCCTTTTATCTTACAACCTCTGCACTGCCATTAGCAGCCATAAAGTTTTCAATATCCTCGCAAGAAAATACTGATGCATCTCCATAAATTGTATGTTTTAATACAGATGTATTTAGTCCATATCTTACCGCATATCCAGGATTAGAATAATCTTTTAGTAATCCATGAATAACGCCAGATGCAAAAGCATCACCGCCACCTATACGGTCATATATATTAAAACGAATTGGATCAGTCAATTCCCATGTTAACTCATCGTCACGAAGTTTAAAGTAATATCCTGCCAAAGAATTCTCTGTAGCTGAATAAACAACACGGTCTGTTCCAAAAATATAATGCAAATTATATTTTTTTATCATCTTAGGGAAAACATTTCTTCTCTTTTCAGATAATGTTTTATCCTCAAATTCTTCATCTAAAGGTATTTCTAATATTGTATTAGCATCATAAAAACTAGCAAATACAATATTAACATAATCCATAAATTCTTTATATACAGGTCTAGCTTCTTCAACAGTCCATAATTTTGATCTGTAGTTGAAATCAAAGCTAACGGGAACACCATGCTTTTTTGCCTCTTTAACTGCTCTTAAGGCTACAGCACGAACCCTTTCACCTAATGCTAAAGTAATTCCTGATAAATGGAACCAAGTTGCCCCAGTGAAAATTTCCTCCCAATCAAATTCATCCTCTTGTATACGGGTAATTGCAGAATGTTTTCTATTATATATAACCTTTGAAGCACGGCCACCAAAGCCGGTCTCTAAAAAATATATACCAATAGTTGAAGAACCACGTACTACATATCTAGTATCAACACCATTTGATAGTAGATGGGTAATTGCACCATCACCTAACTGATTTGGAGGTAGTTTAGACATAAAGTATGTTTTATGTCCCATATGGGCTAACGCAACTGCTACATTGGCCTCCCCACCACCATAATTAACCAAGAATGAATGAGTTTGATTAATTGTAGCATAATCTGGAGTAGATAATCGAAGCATTATCTCTCCAAATGTTATAATTTTTTCTTCCATAATGGGTATTATAGTCTTTCTATATTATTTTTTTAGTGAAGCTCTTGCATTCTTTACTTCTTCTATAAATTTAGCAGCCATTTGAGTTACAGCCTCGTAATCACCAGTTTTAGCTCCAGCAGTCATTGAAGAACCTGCACTAACTGCAACAACTCCAGCCTTAATCCAATCAGCAATATTGTTTACATCAACACCACCAGATGGCATTAAATTAGCATAAGGAAGTGGTCCCTTAACATCCTTTACAAATCTTGGTCCTAAGATATCTCCAGGGAATAATTTGATAACATCACAGCCATAGTCTAAAGCCATTTTTACTTCTCTTACAGTTTGAGTTCCAGGTACATATGGAACTTGATATCTATTGCATAATAATGCAACTTCCTCATCGAAGCAAGGTGAAACAATAAACTTTGCTCCATTTAAAATAGCAGAACGTGCTGTTTCACTATCTAAAACTGTACCTGCTCCTATCATAACATTTTTATCTCCAGCGTATGCTTTGCATAAACTAGAAATAATTTCGCCAGCACCAGGAACTGTATATGTTACCTCGATTGATGTAACACCACCTTTGATACAAGCTTCTGAAATCTTTAATCCCTTCTCAGTGCTTTCAGCTCTTACAACTGCAACAACACCAGTAGATGCAATTTGATTTAGAACATCAAATTTCTTCATTTTATCATACCTCTTTCTAAAATATTATTTCACTAATGAAATCATCGC